>CAMWUZ010000006.1 GCA_947177595.1 uncultured Porphyromonadaceae bacterium
TTCGACTTGTAATGATAGTCTGCTTGGCATATCAATCAATATTGCGTATATCTATAACACTGAATCCATTCAACTCGTGCCACGTACGCTCTCCTGTAACATGAAACCGATTCCGAATCCAGCTTTTACTTTTTTGAGCATAGTCATAGGCAGTAATTATTCCGTGACCGTCCAAAGTTCGAGCAATCCTCCGACCTATCCCCCACACACCCTTCGCCGGGATAAGACTGAGTGCCTTCACCCGCTGTTCCTCGGTTTCAATAAAGCAGCATTTATTATATCCCGGATATTTTTTCGCAAAACGGCTGGCGATCTTTGCCAATGTTTTAGTCGGAGCTATCCCCAGACTCACAGGCATACCGGTATATTGAAACACCTTTCGGCAAAGCGCCTCCCCCCACTTCTTTAAATTTACATTTTCCATTCCACTTAGATCAAGAAAAGCCTCATCTATAGAATATTGATGAACCTCCGGTACTTCCGACCTCAACACTGTCATAACACGGAAAGACATATCACCATATAAAGTATAGTTTGATGAAAACGCTACGATACCTGAATCAGGATATTGCCGTACAAGCTGATAATAAGGTAAACAGTCAGGAATCCCCATTGCCTTGACCTCCTTAGAACGAGCTACTACACATCCATCATTGTTACTAAGCACCACAATAGCCTTATCAGCGAGATCGGGACGAAACACCCGCTCACAAGAACAAAAAAAATTATCACAGTCTATCAGTCCTACCATTTTTCAGTGCCGCGGATTCTGCGACGATTAGATTTGATTGTATAAATCACCACCCCCCAAACCATAAAGTCATTATCAGACGTCACTTCTATGGGACGGTATCTGCGATTAGAAGGCATAAGGAATATACGATTCACTCCAACAAATCGCAAACGCTTCAGAGTAAACTCTCCGTCAACACAACATACCGCCAAGTCACCATGCTGAGGATCTATCGATTTATCAACAATCAAAATATCTCCCTCCGTAATTCCCTCTTCAACCATGGAGTCACCAACAACCCGCGCATAGAAAGTGGACGCCGGATGTTGAATAAGTTCCCTATTCAAATCTATACTCGTAGAGATATAATCCTGTGCCGGACTTGGAAATCCGGCACGCACCCCATCGTCAGCAAACGGAAGAGGGAGGACGGTCGCTAAATCAGCATTAAATAATTGAACGTGCATCGTATTACTTTTTGGGGGTCAAAATTAGCCTATAACCGGGCAAGATTCTCACCCACCAAAACAAAAAAACACATTTATTATCTTTGGTCAAGAATACCACACAGAAGCTGAATAGACATAGTACATCATTAAAACGCCATCCATAAACAGAAAACAACGCACTAAGCGACAAATCTCAATATCCCCGAAAATACCCCAAGTGTCCACTATTTTATTTGAGCGCATTACAAAAATAATAAAAAAACATTGCATAGTAAGGATATAATTTCTACTTTTGCAGCCGGTTTGCGCAATCTCTGACAGGACATGCAGCCTGGTCATATTGCGCGAGTATTAACATTTTAATTAAAAAAAAATGGATTTAATCAAAGTTGTTGAGGAAGCATACGCTACCGGCAAGCAGCATCCCGAATTCGGTCCCGGCGACACCATCACAGTTGCATACCGTATTAAAGAGGGCAACAAAGAACGTATCCAGCAGTATCGCGGTGTAGTTATCCGCATCTCTGGCGAAGGAGACAAAAAGCGCTTCACTGTTCGCAAAATGAGCGACAACATCGGAGTAGAACGTATTTTCCCCATTGAGTCACCCTTCATCGACTCTATCACCGTTAACAAATACGGTAAAGTACGTCGCGCTAAACTTTATTATCTCCGTAACCTCACCGGTAAAAAAGCTCGAATCAAAGAGCGCCGTGTGGTATCAAAGTAATCAAGAACGTATTTACGTCAAAAGAAATAGCGGATGGCAATGCCATCCGCTTTTCTTTTAGGAATATAATAAAAGTGTGACTCTCTATGATTCTTTTTTGCCAAATAAGGCATATAATACCCATAGAAGTATTGCCGCTACAGCTATTGACCCAAACAAAGATATTGTCTGGCCATAGTCATTCTCACCGAAAACACGCACAAATACATATCCACCGACAAGAGCCGCAATAATACCTACACACACTGCCGCCGCAACAGGAATACTTCGATTTGAAAGCAACTTACCTGACATGTAACCGGCAATCAACCCGATCACACCCCATACTATCCATGTTCCGACCTCTATTGCACAAAGCATCATGGCAAAAGAGGCATTACTGCACCGGCAACAGATTCCACATCAGGCGCACTCACATCGGTATCACCTGAGAACATCGCCACTGTAAGCCATGCGATTAACAATATAATCAGCACTACAGCACCTATTACCACCCATATATTTATTGGGTTTTTCTTTCTTGAATCATTCATAATACTTATCAATTGGTTAAAATCTTATTTTATTGTTAAACGTTAACAACCACAAATTAGTTTGAAACTTGAAAAAATATCCTCTAATTTGATAGGCACTTCAAGGATTTCGCGTTAATTTTGCAGAAACTCTAACAAATCGAATACCAAAATGGAACTTATTGAAAAGATGTCTGCCCGCGCAAAGGCGCAACCGCAGAGAATCGTATTGCCGGAAGGCACCGAACCGAGAACACTGTCTGCCGCTGACCGTATTATTGCGGAAAAGCTGGCGGAAATCATTCTTATCGGTGACCCGAAAGATATACATGCCCTTGCAAAGGAACTCAAACTGGAGCATATTAATGAAGCGACCATTGTAAATCCTGCAGATGAAGCCGTTATCGACAAGTATGCCCCTCTTTTCTATGAACTCCGTAAGAAAAAAGGCATCTCTATGGAAGAAGCGCGACTTACTGCGGCAAACGCTCTTTATCTTGGTTGCCTCATGGTTAAGGCGGGTGATGCTGACGGTCAGGTTGCCGGAGCACAAAACACCACCGGAAATGTGCTTCGTGCTGCATTTCAGGTAATAAAGACTCAGCCCGGTATTGACGTTGTATCCGGCGCATTCCTCATGCTTCTCCCTCCCGGACTCAATTTCGGCACCGATGGTATTCTTATCTTTGCCGACTGCGCTGTTGTTCCCGATCCTACTGCGGCTGAACTTGCTCAGATTGCTGTCAGTGCGGCACAGACAGCCCGTGACATCGCAGGCATTGAACCTCGTGTGGCTATTCTCTCTTTCTCCACCAAGGGTAGTGCCAAGCATGATCGCGTCACCAAAGTCATCGAGGCTACTGAAATAGCCAAGAGCATGGCGCCCAATCTTATTATAGATGGAGAACTTCAGGCTGACGCTGCGATTGTGCCGGGAGTAGCTCACACAAAAGCGCCTAACAGTCCGCTTAACGGTAGAGCAAACGTGCTCGTCTTCCCCTCGCTTGAGGTCGGAAATATCGCCTATAAACTTGTGCAGCGCCTCGGAGGTGTTCAGGCTGTGGGACCCGTTCTACAAGGTCTTGCCGCTCCGGTTAACGACCTTTCCCGCGGATGTTTTCCCGAAGACATCTATAAAACCATCATAATGACAGCAAATCAGGCAATAGGACTCAAAGAACAGAACAAATAATATACCATCATGAAAATACTCGTTCTCAACTGCGGCAGCAGTTCTGTGAAATACAAACTTATTGATACAGATACCGACAAAACCCTTGCAGAGGGTGGAGTTGAAAAAATCGGACTTCCCGACGGATTCTTGAAATTCAAAAAAGCTGACGGAAGTAAAGAAATAACCGACCTGGGGCTTACCGATCACAAAGGTGCAGTACAGGCAATTCTAAACAACCTTACTGATGCCAGAACCGGTTGCATAAAAAGTTATGACGAAATCGATGCCGTTGGTCACAGAGTTGTACACGGTGCCGAGAAATTCAATAAGAGCGTGCTGATTACTGACGAAGTGATTCAACAGGTGAAAGATTGCTATAATCTTGCTCCTCTCCATAATCCAGCAAACATCACCGGCATCGAAGCCATCACCGCACTCATGCCGAATGTCCCTCAGGTCGGCGTTTTTGATACAGCTTTCCACCAGACCATGCCTGCCAAGTCATATATGTATGCCCTCCCCTACCGTTTTTATAAAGAAGACGGAGTACGCAGATATGGTTTTCACGGCACAAGCCACAGATATGTTTCCGCACGTGCCTGTGAATTCCTAGGTCTTGACATCACCAAACAGAAAATCATCACCTGCCACATCGGCAACGGTGGATCTATAACCGCCGTGCTCTACGGCAAGAGCGTTGACACCTCAATGGGACTCACTCCTACAGAAGGTCTTATGATGGGTACCCGTGTGGGCGATGTAGATCCGGGAGCCCTGACATATCTTATGAAGCGTCACAACATGACGGTTGATGACCTCCAGAAGATCATTAATAAAGAGAGCGGCATGGTTGGTGTCAGCGAAATTTCGAGCGATATGCGCGAAATAGAAAACGCAGTAAACGAAGGCAATGAGCGTGCGAAAATGGCACTTGATATGTATGAGCAGCGCATTATTAAATATGTGGGCGCTTATGCTGCCGAGATGGGTGGTGTTGACGTAATTGTATTCACTGGCGGTGTAGGTGAAAACCAGACCGGAGTTCGTGAAAATGTATGCGCTCCCCTCGCATTTATGGGGGTGGAAATTGATAAGGAGCTCAATTCCCGTACACGTGGCACTGAAACAGAGCTTTCAACTCCCACATCAAAAGTAAAAGTGGTAGTTATCCCAACAGATGAAGAACTTATGATTGCACGCGATACACGCGAAATCGTTAGCTCCTTAAAATAATATCATAATCCATATACCCTTATTAATATAAGTATGACTAAAATCAGAGCCGCAGTAGTCGGTTACGGGAATATCGGCAGATTTGTAGTAGAATCTCTTCAGGATGCACCCGATTTTGAAATTGCAGGTATTGTTCGCCGTAGCGTTTCAGAAATCCCTGCTGAACTCAGCAGCTACAAAGTCACGACAAATATTGACGAACTAGGCAAAGTGGATGTGGCAATTCTCTGCACACCGACACGTGAGGTTGAGAAACACGCGGTAGAACTCCTTGCAAAAGGAATCAACACTGTTGACAGCTACGACATCCATTCTTCAATTCGTGAACTCCGCCGTAATCTTGACAAAGTTGCCAAAGAGCACGGCACCGTTGCAATTATTTCAGCCGGATGGGATCCGGGCAGCGATTCTATTGTCCGTACGCTTTTTCAGGCAGCTGCTCCAAAGGGACTAACATATACCAACTTCGGGCCTGGGATGAGTATGGGTCACACCGTTTGCGTAAAATCCAAACCGGGTGTGAAAAACGCTCTAAGCATGACAATTCCACTTGGTACAGGCATACACCGCCGCATGGTTTACGTTGAGCTTCTACCGGGTGCGAAACTCGAAGATGTCACAAAAGCGGTTAAAGAAGACCCCTATTTTGCATCAGATGAAACCCATGTTATTGAAGTTGCGAGTGTTGATGAGGTAAAGGATATGGGACACGGTGTCAACATGGTGCGCAAAGGAGTGAGCGGTAAAACTCAGAACCAGCGATTTGAATTTAACATGAGCATCAACAACCCGGCACTCACTGCTCAGATTCTTGTCGGGGTGGCACGTGCGTCCATGCTTCAGAAGCCGGGAGCATACACTATGATTGAAATTCCTGTAATTGACCTCCTATCGGGAGACAGAGAGGAACTTATAGCCCATCTCGTTTAAAACGCAGATTAAAGTAACCCTAAATAAAAAAGAGATTGCGTCAGACAAATCTATTATGACACAATCTCTTTTTTAATTACCGCCTATGACCTTTTCAGAAACACTTACCGCAATTTCAGATACGATATGTGGCTATCCTCTGTTTTTCACGCTGATTGGTGGAGGACTATTGCTTTTCATATCATCCCGAATGGTTTCTATCCGCCGGCTACCCCATGCCATAAAAGCTCTTCGCGAGGGCAACAGAGCTGAAAAAGGGGAAGGAGAAATAAGCTCTGCTCAGGCTCTTGCATCAGTTGTAGCGGCGACGGTTGGTATGGGTAATATTGCCGGTGTTGCTATCGCCATAGCTATGGGAGGTCCCGGGGCAATATTCTGGATGTGGATAAGCGCTCTTGTTGGGATGTGCACTAAGTATCATGAAGGCGTCCTTGCTGTAAAGTATCGGACAACTAAAAAAGACGGAGGCTATGCCGGCGGACCTATGCATATAATCACCCAAGGACTGGGACAATCATGGAAATGGCTTGCCGTAACTTTTGCGATAGCCGGAATGTTTGGAACGTTATGCATCATGAACGCCAACCAACTAACCGAAGCTCTTGTCAATTCTGCTATAAAAGCCGGAATTGCCCTACCTGATATATGGATGAGATTCGTCATAGGCTGCGCAATTGCAATACTGGTGAGCATCGTGGTGATCGGAGGCATAAAAAGAATAGCACACGTTGCCACTATTATAGTTCCATTTATGGTCGGTGCTTACTTTATTATGGTCCTATATATAATCCTTACTAATCTTGACGAGCTACCTGCTGCCATAATCGCGATATTCACCAATGCGTTCAATCTAAAAGCCGGCTGGGGTGCCCTCGCCGGCATCGCAATAATTGGAGCACGGAGAGCGGCACTTGTAAATGATGCCGGAGTAGGAACTGCATCTCTCATGCACTCCACATCAGCTAATAAAGAGCCTGTTCGCGAAGGACTCGTGGCAATGCTTGGACCGGCGATAGATTCCGGATTTGTATGCACACTCACCGCCCTTGCTATTCTGCTCGGTGGGGAGATACCCGCGCAGTCCGGACAAGGTCTCGCCGTTGCCCTATATGCATTTTCATCATCCATACCCGCAGGGGATTACCTGCTCACAGCTATTGTCACATGCTTTGCTCTTTCATCCATGTTTACATATTCATTTTATGGGACAAGCTGTGCTACATATCTATTTGGTGAGAAAAAAGCACGTATATATACATATGCATTTATCCTTAGTTTAGTCATATTTGCGGTAGTGCCTCTGGGGGTAGCGGTTGCCCTGTGTGATATGTTTTATGCATTGATGGCTTTCCCGACCATGTTTACTCTAATTATGCTCCGAAAAGAGGTTCGAATGGAAACCAAGAGATACTTTTCGTAGTTTGCCCCACTCGTTTTTTTATAGTAATTTTGCTGACATAAGAATTCAATGACATGAATTACGCAATATTAGCCGGTGGACAAGGTTCACGATTTGTGAAAGACGGAGTGGACGTTCCCAAACCATTGGTCAAGATTTTGGGACGCACCATGCTCCAGCGTCTCATAGACTTATTCATGAATAATGATGCTGAGCGTATCACTGTTTCAGCCAATGCCAATATGCCGGTACTTCTTGAAGCACTTGAACAGTGTGTAAAAAGCGGATTCCCGGTTGAAATACGACCCATCGTTACAGATAACTCATTCACAAGCTTGCAGAATGCGTGCCATGATCTTGGCGACAAATTCATAGCCACCACTGTTGACGCAATGTTTATTAACCGTGAATTTGGTGACTTTGTCAATACATTCGAAAATATGAAATCTCACGATGATGTATTGATGGGTCTCACACGATTTGTTGATGATCCTTCTCCTCTATATGCCGATATAGATTCAAACGGTCTTGTTATAGATTACCGATATGGTGGAGTTCCTTTTGAATCCGGTACCATAGTATCTGCCGGTATTTATGGATTGACTCCTCAGAGCTTCAAGGCAGTTGAGAATGTTTGTCCGGTTCCTGCTTCACTAAGCGATTTTCAACGCATCCTCGCATCTGAGACACCTGTCAATGTTAAAGTCTTCGAGTTCTCCAAGGCATTTGATGTGGATTGTGTTCACGATGTCAGTGTTGCCGAACAGTTTCTTTCAGCATACTAATTACATTAAAGTTTTGAAATCAATCATTGCTGAATATAAAAGCACTCTAAAATCCAAAGACACCGAGGAGCATGTTGATTTGTTCTTTTATCGTCCAATCGGATTTATCTGGGCTAAATTTTTTGAGGCTATTGGAATTACACCTAATGTAGTTACTGTAATATCCATTTTTTTAGGAGTGGGAGGAGGTATTCTTCTTTATCCGGAAAATTTTACTATAAACATTATAGGTATTCTTCTCATTATCGGGGCTAATTCATATGACAGTGCTGACGGACAATTGGCAAGAATGACCGGACAGTTCTCCAAACTCGGTAGAATTCTTGACGGGATAGCGGGTGATTTCTGGTTTGCTGCTATTTATCTCGCAATCATTTTCAGATGCAGTGGCGGTAATAATATTTTTCACATTCCCACTTTGTCTGTCTGGCTATTGATGATTGCAGCGGCTGCCAGTCATATGTACCAGGCAGCTATTGCAGACTATTTCCGACAATTACATCTGTTTATTTTGAAAAATTCAGGCAAAGCTGAATTTGATACTGTTGAAAACCTGGAGAAGCAAATTGAAGAAGATAAAAATAACGGTAAGAACTTATTTAGTAGATTCATCAACAGATTATATCTCACTTACACCAAAGTCCAGTGGCTTGGGAACAGTAATTTGAGAAAACTCATGCCCTTGATTGAAACAACGCCCATTGAACCGAGACTAAGGGAAACATTTTTAACCAAAAGTCGGGAACTCTGCAAATGGGAAAATTTCCTCACTTTCAACTGGCGTTCATTCTTTCTTTTTGCTGCCATTCTGGTTGATATGCCACTCCTGTATCCCATTGCAGAACTCACACTTTTCAATTTAGTAGTTATTTCCCTCAAATGGCAGCACAACTGTATGTGTCAGCAGATTGTTGACAATTGCACGATAAAATAATCTTTGCTAATATAAAGAGATGTTTTATCTTTACAGCGCTAAATAGTTTACCAATATGATTACTCCTGAAGAAAAACTCCATTTAGAGGAAGAAACGGTGAGAATGCTGAAAACCGTATTTGACCCGGAGATTCCAGTTGACATATATAGCCTCGGTCTGGTATATAAAATTGACATCGACGATGATGCGAATCTGAAGGTCGATATGACACTCACGGCGCCTAATTGTCCGGCGGCGGACTTTCTTGTTGATGATGCAAGAATCAAACTTGAAAGTATTGAGGGGATTAAATCAGTGGACATACGTATCGTATTTGAACCTGAATGGAATAAAGACATGATGTCCGAAGAAGCAAAACTTGACCTTGGTTTCCTTTGATTCAAATAAATTAGATGCGAGATAAATCATACTTCATTTCAGATATTCATCTCGGGGCAAGGTGCATAAGTGACCCCAAGGCACACGAATGCACAATTGTCAGATGGTTGGAGAGTATTGAATCAGATGCCCTTAACCTTTATCTGCTCGGTGACATTCTTGACTATTGGTATGAATATCGGGAGGTAGTGCCCAGAGGATTCGTCCGTTTTTTCGGTGCACTTGCGCGACTCGCTGATAGAGGAGTAAACATAGTTTGGTTTAAAGGCAATCATGATATTTGGATTTTTGACTATATCCCCACTGAAATAGGAGTGACTGTGGTTGACGGAGCTTTTGACACTGTCATTGACGGTAAACGTTTTTTCATGGAGCATGGTGATGGTGTTGGAGAAACAAGAGCATCATATCGTAGAATGAGAGCTATATTCCGCAACCGCACCTGCCAGAAAATTTTTTCAGCAATCCATCCCAGATGGACAGTGCCTTTTGCCCACAAATGGTCATCCCATAGCCGGGCAACCACGACTGATACGCTCATCAATCTCCCGGACGATCACAAACTTGTAACATTTGCAAAAAACTACGAGCAAACTCATCCACACGTAGATTATTTTGTTTTCGGTCATCTCCACATACCGGTAAAGCGGGAGATTTTACCAAATAGCCAACTGATTGTGTTGGGAGACGCATTTACCAACATGACCTACGGATATTTTGACGGAAAAGATTTTTTCATTGACAAAATTGAGGCAAAAATAGCCAATTAACATACTTTACCAAATCAGACAGATTGACACACATCAATTAATTGCATATAAATCAATAAATTAACCACACCACCACAAAAAGTGAGTTATTAAACTCTGCTGCATAACATATAAATACTTTCTTTCTCCACGATATTTAGGTTATACCTTTGCATCACAAACCTAAAACAATCTTTTTTACCTTAACAAGCTATACCTATCAGAAAACTCATAAAAAGGAGCTATTGGTTAGCTCCTTTTTATATTAAATGTTTTTCTCACCGAATAGACACCTGTTCTATTTTTCCTGAAAATCCGACTACCTGCCGCCACTCACTTGCCATTGATTTCAGCTTTATGTATGTGGCAGTACCCAGAAAAAAGAATGCCAACCGTACATAAATAAAGGAAGTCATCTTCCATGCCAAGTATAAGAGCAATGCATACACTCCTTCTATTGGACTTCGTTATTTATTCTAAATCATCCAAAGTATATTTTTTTAGAACTCATAAAACTTTTTCAGCCACTAATCAGTTATAAGTTTAGTGTTCAAAAAGTATCTATCAAAATTAAATTTCAAACAAATGAAAGCACTATTTATTTCAGCAGCTATTGCTGCAGTAGCAATTTTTTCAGCATGCAGCAGCTCTGAAAAGGCGCAGAAGGAGGAATCAACACTCGCTTCCAAAATTGAGAACTGCACTAACACCGATAGCCTCAAGGCATATGTAGAGCAGGCTAAAGAGTATGTTGTCAAACTCCAGAGCGAAGGAAAGATTGATGAAGCCAAGGCATTTCTTGAAAAGATTCAGCCTGTTGTTGATCAGAAAGCGCCCGCACTCGCAAGCACTTTCGCCACAGTGAAAGCTGCTGTAGAAAATTTCTCCGGCAACGCTTCAGAAGCAGTTGACAGCGTTAAATCTGCTGTTTCCGACAGCATCACATCGAAAGTAGAGAGCGCTAAAGAAGCTATAAGCGACAAAGCCTCTGAATCTGTTGAAAAAGCTAAAGATGCCGCTGCTGATGCAGCACAGAAAGCTAAGGATGCGGCTGCTGACGCCGCTCAGAAGGCTGCTGACAAGATTAAAGGCCTCTAATACAAAATATAGACATAAACCGCAAAGTGATGCCGCGTCGCGGCATCACTTTTTTTATGCCCGAAAAACGCCCCTCACCAAAAATATACTACCTTTGTAACCGAAAGCCTTATCGGTGCAATAATCTACGGGAATTTCCGTTTTAACCGAAACTGCAGTTAATATGAAACGTTTCTCATTGCCAATCATCATACTTCTGGCTATTTTCGTATCTGCGTGCTCTACTCATAAAGCCCAGATGACATATCTTGCCGGACTACCGGAAGCAAACGAAGGCATCCTTGCCTCTACCGAATATGCCATAAAATTAGTACCTGAGGATGAACTGGAAATTGTTGTCACCTCAACCGTGCCGGCTGCTACAGCCGAATACAACATTCCTGCGAGTAATGCACAATATTCAGCCGGTCAAAACAGCATCATATCCACTACTGAGCAGCAGAAGTATATAGTTAATAAGAACGGCGACATTGACTTCCCTGTTCTTGGCACGATACATGTTGCCGGAATGACGACTACCGAGCTCAAAAATTATCTTACTTCACGAATTGAGGAAAATGTCAGAGACCCGAAAGTCAAGGTGAAACTTATCAATTTCAAAGTAAATGTAATGGGAGAAGTAAGAAATCCACGCACTGTTGACGTGAAATCAGAACGATTTTCGATTTTCGACGCACTGGCTTCAGCCGGAGATATGACCGAATACGGAAGAAGGGACAATGTAATTGTAATTCGCGAAACTCCGGAAGGGCTTGTTTACCGGAGGCTTAATCTTACTGATCCTGATGTAATATCCTCGCCATACTACTATCTGCAACAAAACGATGTAGTCATTGTTGATCCCACAAGAGTCCGTCAGGCAAATGCCCGCTACAACACAAACAACTCATATAAATTATCTGTCATCTCAACTATTGTCAGTGCAGTCAGTGTAATTGCCTCTCTGGTAATAGCTCTTGTGGTACGATAACATCACCCCTCATATGCTGAGAATCGACAGAATTTGTTCCATACTTTTCATTTTTGCGTTCGCTTTGTTGATTCCAAGCGTAAAATTTGCCACGTTCATAGATGAACTGATTGCTGGCTTGCTCGGAGCACTCGCGATAGCCGACTGCATCATAAACAGATCATGGCGCCGCTATACCCTCATGTGGATTATCATTGCCATTATGACCTTTTATGCCATATATTCTTTAATATTCCTCAACTACAATACACCTGCGGCTATAGCCACCGACTGGATAATTCAACTTAAACCATATATCCCTTTTGTTGTTTTCCTTGCTGTAAAACCTACATTTTCAGGGAAACAGAAACAATGGCTCCGATACATAGCTATTTTTAACGCTATTATCTGCACACTCAGTTTCTTTATGCCTAAAGCATTTATGGCCACAGTTATGGGACACATCTCATACCCCGGCATTGTACTACTTATCTCTGCGCTTATATACGCTTTTACCGCCGAACACAACCGGCTATCAAAACCGGATATTCTGGTAATCGTGACCATGCTTTCTGCGGGAATACTTTGTGGACGGTCTAAATATTTCGGTGAATTTGTCACAGCTATATTTTTCCTATTTTTCTACAGAGCGTCAGCCTTCAAATATATGTCATTAAAAAGAAGAATTATAATCCTGACTGTCCCTCTTCTGGTAATGGCTGTAGGTTGGAGTAAATTCCGGTTTTATTTCCTTACAGGCACGGCAACGACATATGATCCGGAGGTCATTGAATCTTTTGCACGCCCCGTGCTCTACGTTACGGGAGCACTCATTTTCATTAACAATATCCCGTTTGGCAGTGGACTTGCGAGTTTTTGCTCCTGGGCATCGGCTGATCCCTATTCCTCTCTTTACCACGAATACGGTATAAGTTCCGTTTATGGACTCTCGCCAACTGTTCCTGACTTTATTTGTGATGCCTTTTATCCTTCACTGGCGCAGTTCGGCATAGCCGGAACCATACTGTTCATTATATTCTGGATATATGTGGCACGCTTATTAAAAAAAGTAATCCGACAAAATCCCCAAGACAATAGAATACTGTTTGCCTGCGGGTGGATTATAATATTAACAATTTTGATAGAAAGCATAGCATCCACTACTTTTGTGCAAACTTCAGGCATGTGCGCCATGATGCTGCTTGGAGCGATTTGTTCCACCGCATACCCCTCTGTCATTCAGCTAAAGAAACAGGAAAATGAAAACTAAAGATTATTCCAACGAAATAGACCTGCGCCGCTTCCTCCGCGAATTTAAATTTCACAAGTGGCTTTTGTCCGGCTTGTTCATTCTTATATTTGGACTTGCGGTTGCTTATGTAGTGAGACGTGAATCAGATTATACCGCACATTCCGCTCTATTGATAGAAGACAACTCCGACAGTCAGGGTGCCAGAGCCGGCTCTATGATGCAGATGATGAGAATCTTCTCTACCGGAGGTTTCTCCTCCTCCAGTGTTGACAATGAACTTTTGCTCATAAATACTCTGGATGTTGCAAAACGCACGGTAAAAGCGCTGAATCTAAATGTAAATTGCATTGAAAAGAAAGGCTTTGTCAATAAAACTCTTTTTGAAAACGCACCTGTTTCACTTACTTTATCTGATAAATGCGCCGATACCCTCTCTTCTGCATTCAATGTGAAAGTTATTGTCAAAAGCGGCAAAGCAGATATAAAAGTCACCACAGGATTTATATTTAAGACCACTCTGCTTGAAAAAAATAATATTGTTCTCCCATACCATGTGTCTGCGCCTTTTGCCGACTTCACTATTGCAGCGAACTCTTCTGATGTTGCAAACGGTACTTATGTTTTTGGTGTTACGGGTTATTCTAACGCTGCGTGGAATCTTTACAAAAATGTAGGAGTCAAGATTCTTGACAAACTTGCCGATGGTGTGGAATTCACTTATACTGATAAGAATAAGAATAAGGCTATAGCGGTTCTAAACACCATGATGAACGAATATAACCTTAAACGCCTTGACAGAAAGAGAGAGACCTCGCTTGCCGAACTCAATTTCATCACCGACAGAATCAATTCACTTTACACCGACCTTCGTGAATCAGAAGAAAAAGTGGAAAAATTCAAAACTGAAAGTAATTTTGTGGATATTGAGGCGGAAGCACCCATCATTCTTGAAACAACCCTCAATGCTCACGAAGAATTGCTAAAAGCATCCGCACAGATTCTTTACTATGAGCAGGTACTTGAGATATTGAGCAGCAATAGAGACGGAATGTTACCCGCAATTTCTACTCCCGGGGAAGAAGGCTCTTCAAGCAAATCCGGAATTATAGGTGACTATAACGAACAGATGGCTTTGCTACTTGAACTCCGCCGTTCGGCAAAACCCGGGAATAAAGCCCTCTTAGCAGCCGAAACACGAGTGAGCGAAATGCGCAACGCAATTGTGACATCATTCACTCAGTTGTTAAAAGCAGCAAAAACAGCCGTGGCACAGCGAAGTGGAATAGTGGGAAGCATGGACTCTCATATCCGCAAACTCCCTACATTGGAAAAAGAGTATATCAATCTTTCCCGCGACCAGCTTTTAAAAAACGAGCTCTATGCTTTTCTGGTGGAAAAGAGAGAAAACGCCCTCATGCAGTTGAATTCCGAAGATACCCTCGGCTTCATAATCGATAAAGCCTATGTTGAGCCAAAACCAAGCATCAAGAAAGCTGCTATCTTTCTCACCGCCGGATTCTTTTTCGCGCTTGTCTGCACTCTCTTGCTGGCATATATCCTAATGAAGCGAAATAATCTTGTGAGAAATGTCTATGATCTGACAGATATAAATCTTGAAACAAGAACTCTGGAGATTAATACCATCGACAGTGACTCTATCGCCAAAGTTCGTTCCGCCATAATGTCTGACTTAAACAAAGGATGCGTTTATTTAGCCTCATTTGACAATAATAAGGCATTTGCTTCTAAGGTTATCGAGTCCTTCTCTACTGCCGGCGTTTTATCTGCGGAAAAAACCTCTCCGACCACAGACGGTATTCTTGGCACTGCGTTCCAAACCGAAATATCTGCCGGGCTTCAGAATCTGTCATATATGTTTATCCCTGTGCCTGAGGCAGGCACAATGGGAAATCTTGCACCGGTCATCAATATACCGGATACGCTTTGCGTCATGGCTCTACACTCTTCGACAATTAGTCGCAAACGATTTGCCGATACTGTGGCAGGACTCTCTCCGCAGAATCTGCTTGTTATATTAATCAATGATTGAATTGATGAAAAACAGCAGTAAGACAGTCCAGTGTAGCGTAATCACCACATTCCGATGCAATGCGCGCTGCAATATGTGCAACATCTGGCAGTTCCCCACCCGTCCGGAAGAGGAAATAGACTTTGAGCAACTCAAAAAACTGCCGGACGGGATGAGAATCAATATCACCGGTGGAGAACCGACTATAAGAAAAGATATTGACAGGCTATTTGAGATTCTGCACCCCAAAGCATTGCTTCTCGAACTGAGCACCAACGGCTATAATACCGAGACCATAGTACGACTAGCAAAAAAATACCCTGATATTCTGATCAGAGTGAGTCTTGAGGGACTGCCTGCAATCAATGACTCAAAACGCGGACTGAAAGACGGCTTTGATCATGCAATGCGTACAATGCTCGAACTTCGGAAAACCAAATGCAGGAATATCGGTTTTTCTGTAGTGATTTCTCCTGACAATTACAAAGATTTGCTTCCGCTATATGAGCTATGTGTGGCTCTCGGCGTTGAATTAGGCAATTCTACTGTACACAACTCATGGTATTTTCATAAGGATGATAATAAAATAGAGAGTGAGGAAGCCCTCGCGGAGCACGAAAAATTTGTCAAGGCATTACTGACATCACGCCGCCGAGGAATCAAAGCAAAGCTAAAAGACTATGGCAGAGCATACTTCAACCGCTCTATCCATCGCCGCCTGCGTGGTGACACATCCGATTACCGCCCCAAATGCGGAGCGCTCAAGGATTTCTTTTTTATAGACCCCTCAGGCAATGTGTCACCATGCAACGGTTCATCAAATGAGTGGATTGTGGGGAATATAAATACACAGACCATAGAGAACATGAAAGAGTCGGAGGCATGGAAAGATGCAGAACAGAAAGTTGCATCTTGTCAGAGAAACTGTGCATTTATTGTCACCGAACGCCATGATATGGTGCGCAAACCGTGGATACCCGTTTTCTGGATTTTAAAAAACAAATGGCGTATAATGCGTGGTAAGCCAATCGATTGGGAATGAAAACACCTTTGGCGGCAATAGGACTTAGAGGATTCCCCGGAGTACAAGGCGGAGTAGAGCGTCATTGCGCCGAAATTCTACCTCACCTTGACATACCTTGCAGGGTATATCGCCGCAAGCCGTTTATCAAATCCAAGTCCCCTGCACCACGCAACATCACATTTGTTGATTTGCCCAGCACGCGAATCAAAGGTTTTGAAGCTGCGTGGCATACAGTACTTTGCGTAGCCCACCTCCTGTTTCATCCGGTAAGAATCGTAAATATTCACAATATAGGTCCCGCGTTGCTCTCTCCTTTTCTCAAACTAAGAGGCATGAGAGTGGTGCTTACTTACCACAGCACCAATTATCATCACCAGAAATGGGGTAAATTTGCGAAAATGATTCTAAAAGTTGGAGAAAAAATAGGATTCCGCTTTTCCGACAGAATCATTTTTGTCAACGAAAGTATGATCGGTGAGATAAAGAATAAGGAGGTTCTTGCTAAAAGTGTGGTTATTCCCAATCCAATAAGTAAAAATATTCCGACTGTTTCAACTGAATTCTGCGACAGAATTGGTGTTCGCCAAAAAAAATATATCCTTGCCGTTGGTCGTCTCACGCCGGAGAAAGGTTTTGAAACACTCATACGTGCCGCGGCATCAATACCCCGGGAGTATAAGATTGTGATTGCAGGGGGCGCCGATAATGATTCGTCATACTTCTCCTATCTTAAAAGCCTTGACAAAGATAACAGAGTCATTTTCACCGGATATGCCGACCGAATTACCCTCACTGAATTGTACTCACATGCACGACTGTTTGTTCTCCCCTCTCTATTTGAAGGTATGAGCCTCGCCTTGCTTGAGGCTATGAGCTTTAATCTGCCTGTTTGTGCAAGCGATATTGTGGCAAACCGGCTTCCGGAGCTGGAGAAAAAAGCGATATTCTTTAAACCAAACGATGAAATTGATTTACAAACAGCCATCCATACAGCACTCTCCTCTGAACGCATCACCGACTATAATCTCTCGCGTTACGCCCCCGAGAATGTGACGCATTCAACATCTGAAATTTATAGAGAACTGCTCAATAATTAAAAATACGCTATACATCATATACATTTCACCCACCAACAGCTCCATATACTTCACAAAATTCTATTTTTCATTTATAAATCAGAATTTATAGTTAATTTTGTAGTGTAAATAACTACCGAGTGCTTGCTACCTCGTAAAAAACAAGAACAATGACAAAACAATATTATTCTTTTACATTTCTCCTTCTCACACTTCTTTTCTGTATCTGTCTTATAGTTTCCAATCTTATGGAGATTAAGGTTGTTGACCTAGGATTTATAACAGTCACAGCCGGAGTCGCAGTTTTCCCGATTTCATATATTATCAATGACTGCATCGTAGAATTATACGGATTCAACAAGGCAAGAATGGTGATATGGCTCGGATTTGCAATGAATCTGCTCGTATCTCTCTTACTACAGATAGGCATTTGGCTCCCTGGAGTTGAGTCTTGGGAAGGACAGGAAGCCATGCGACTTATTTTTGGTGCCGTTCCACGCATTTTCGCTGCAAGTTTCATCGCATTTTTATGCGGTTCTATCGCAAACGCCTATGTGATGCATCGCATGAAAACTGCAGCCGGCGGCAAAGGTCGTTTCTCTGTCCGCGCCATAGTGTCCACTCTGTGGGGAGAAGGAATTGATTCTATTATTTTCTTCCCGATAGCATTTGCAGGAGTTTTACCGGCAAGAGTTATCATAGAACTGATTATTACCCAGACTCTACTTAAAACCGGTTACGAGATTATTGTTCTCCCTATTACCGTCCGCGCCGTCAAATTCCTGCGTAAAGTGGATAAGTCCTCACCTGTTTCTATATGAATATTTCCGAACCACCTATAATAATCGATACAAACAAAATATCTATAGTTTGGCTTGATCTTGATGATACTCTTATTGATTTTCAGGCAAACTCACTGAGAGCACTTGAAAAGGTATATCATTTGCAGCAGCTAAGCTGCTATTTTGCATCACCGCAGGAATGGATTGAACGATATCACCATTATAATAGTCTTCTATGGAAAGACTATGCCCCCGGAAGGATTACGCGCGAATATCTTAAAATGGAGCGTTTCCGTATGCCTCTTATGGAAGCCGGGGCTTCTCTTGATAAGGCTACTGCCCTTTCAGAGATTCTCGATCCTGTATATCTATCCCTGCTTGGAGAAGAAAAACAGCTTGTGCCGGGAGCCAGGGATTTATTGGTGAAGATAAAAAATGCCGGATTACCGATCGGAATTCTAAGTAACGGTTTTGTAGAGGTGCAACACAAGAAAATTGCCAGTGCAGGTATGAAAGATATGATTGATATTGTTGTGCTGAGTGATGACATAGGCGTCAATAAACCCGACGTAAGACTCTTTCAACACGCTATGAAAGTCAGCAAGGAGATGCATCCGGAGCGTCATCTTATGATAGGAGACAATCCGGACACCGATATAGCCGGAGCAATAGCCGCAGGGTGGCAGGCTATTCACTTCATTCCCAATAGCTCCGTAAATCCGTCTCTACTATGCTCTTCAACCGGAGAATTAGACCGAATTTTGATAAAATAATAGCAATAGGGCTAAAAAAGTGATAGTTATAGCAAAAAAACACCATTCACATACTTTCAATTGAAAAAAAATTCCGATATTTGCACTTGCAAAATGGCAGGCAACTTGCCATGGCGCACAAATTATTGAACTACAACGTATTAAAATAAATAAAACTTAAAGTAATGACAAAAGCTGATATCGTTACAGAGATTTCTAAGAGCACTGGCATTGACAAAGCTAATGTTCTTGAAACTATCGAAAAGTTCATGGAAGTTGTTAAGGACTCCCTTGCACACGGCGAAAATGTTTATCTTCGTGGTTTTGGTAGCTTCATCGTAAAAACTCGCTCTAAAAAGACCGCAAGAAACATCTCTAAAAACACCACTATCATCATTCCCGAGCACAAGATTCCCGCATTCAAGCCCGCTAAGGTGTTCATGGATGAGGTGAAAGGTGAATAAGAGTATCGCAGATACGCTCGTTTTTGAAATTCACTACTATCAATCACATAAAGGTAAACTAAAATGCCCAGCGGAAAAAAAAGAAAAGGTCACAAGATGGCCACTCACAAACGCAAAAAACGTCTGAGAAAAAACCGTCATAAGAAGAAATAATCTTCGACTGGTTTTGACCAAGCTATACAAGGGACAAACTTGAGGATTGCATCCATTCTTATCGGAACTCCTGAGTTTGTTCTTTGTTTATAGTGATAGACTATCGTTAAAAACCGGATAAAATCATGCAAAGCGAACTTATTGTAGATGTGCAGCCCAAAGAGGTCAGTATTGCCCTCCTTGAAGACACTCGTCTCGTTTCACTGCAAAAGGAATCGAGAAGCATCGCTTACGCTGTCGGAGACATTTATCTGGCTAAGGTGAAAAAACTTATGCCGGGACTTAATGCCGCATTCGTCAACGTTGGCTACGAAAAAGACGCTTTCCTCCATTATCTGGATCTTGGCTCACGATTCTCCTCATATTCCTCTTTCCTCGAAAACGCACTCACCGACAAGAAGCATGTGCCTTCAGTGTCGAAAATGAAACTCCTACCCGAGATTGACAAACACGGTTCTATTGCCGACCTCATCAAGCCGGGGCAGGAGCTTATGGTGCAGATTGTAAAGGAACCCATTTCCTCAAAGGGTCCGAGACTCTCTACTGAAATCACCCTTACCGGCAGATATCTTGTCCTGATTCCGTTCGGTGACAAAATCTCGATTTCTCAAAAAATCAAAACCACTGAAGAAAAATTAAGACTCAGGCAGCTTGTTGAAAGCATACGTCCGACAAACTTCAGCGTGATTATTCGCACATCAGCCGAGGGCAAAAGAGTCGCGGAACTCAACCATAAGATGAAAACCCTCCTTCAGTGCTGGGAAGACACTGTTGCGAAAGCGCAGAAAGCTACTGCACCCACTCTCATTTTTGAAGAAGAAAGCCGTATTGTAAGCGTGCTCAGAGATATTTTCAACCCCTCATTTGAAAGTATCATTGTCAATGACAGCGATATTCACTCACAGATATCAAAATATGTGAGTCTCATCGCTCCGGAGAAAAAAGACATTGTCAAACTCTACGACAAAGACACTCCAATTTTTGATAATTTCAATATCACCCGACAGATTAAATCTTCTTTCGGCAAAACCGTGTCATTCAAAAGTGTAGCATACATCATTATCGAGCATACCGAGGCGCTTCACGTTATCGATGTCAACAGCGGCAACCGCTCCAAGGCGGCTAATGATCAGGAAAGTAACGCGCTTGATGTCAATATGAGAGCTGCTGAAGAAATCGCAAGACAGCTCCGCCTCAGAGATATGGGCGGCATCATTGTGATTGACTTCATAGATATGGCTAAGGCGGAGCACCGGCAAAAACTTTATGAGCACATGAAAGAGATTATGGCATCTGACAGAGCACGCCATAACATTTTGCCGCTCAGCAAGTTCGGGCTCATGCAGATTACACGCCAGAGAGTTCGCCCCGCTCTTGACATTGTCACTGCCGAAGAATGTCCTTCCTGTTATGGCAAGGGAGTGATTCAGCCCTCCTTGCTTTTCACCGATACTCTGGAAGAAAAAATCGAATATCTGATTAAAGATCTGGGAGTAAGTGATTTCATTCTTTATGTGCATCCATATGTTGATGCATATCTTAAAAAAGGACTCATTTCACGATACCTCAGATGGCGATTTGCTTTCGGCAAAAAATTCAAGATTCTCCCCGACCAGTCACTTGCCTACCTTGAATATAAGGTGCTTGACAAAAACAAAAACGAAATTGACCTCAAGGAGGAAAAAGATGTAGATTCCTCCGCTACTAAAAACAAAACCAAAGCCAAGAACAGAAACAGGGAGGAGTAATAAGCGTACTCCCTTACCATTTAAATCAAGGCAACAGACTATCATAACTGTTCGCCTTGATTTTTTAATATATTGTAATTATCTTTGCCATATTGAAATTATTACCAACTAATACCTTTCAGAAATGTCTTTAAAAAACCTATTCCACTCGGTTGCAGGAATCCTGCTTCTTTGTGCGACAACTGTTTCCGCAGCCGATATTATTCCGCTGCCGGCTAAAATGACCAAAGGCAAAGCGTCATTCACCTTCCCGAAAGAAACCACCTACTCCGTACCCGCGTTCGAGGGTGACAGCATAGCCAAAATCATCACGGCAATGATACCTGAGCTTGAAAAAGCCGCCGGTATAACCCTTACGCCGGCTGAAACAAATTCAGATATATCACTTGCTACGGATATGTCGATTGCTCCGGAAGGCTATATTATGAATGTAACACCTGCCGGTATCGTCATCACCGCATCGCGACCGGCGGGATTTTTCTATGGCTTGCAGACACTCCGCCAGTTACTTCCAGCATCTTCCACTACCGCGGCGACTATTGAGGAGGTTACTATCGAAGACTCTCCGAGATTTGGCTGGCGAGGCTTTATGCTTGATGAAGGTCGTCATATCTTCGGCAAGGATGAAGTGAAAAGAGTCCTTGATATGATGGCGCTATACAA
>CAMWUZ010000007.1 GCA_947177595.1 uncultured Porphyromonadaceae bacterium
ATAATTACTATATTTGCACTGTGTTTTTTCATGGTATTAGATTTAAGGTTAAAAACAAGCGGATTGTCGAGATGACAATCCGCTTGTTTTTTGTACGTCACACCTTATTATATAATTAAGGTGTGAAATCATTCAGTAGCAAGAGTGGAATATTCAGTGGAGTATCTGAACATTTGAGGGAGGTAATCTTCAGTGTAGGTTACCGTGATGTCGGTGATATTTCCCTCGTTATCCACCACCGGTGAATAAACCGGGTTGACAAATCCACGGTATGGAGCAATGCTGAGAGTAGCGTATCTGTCAAGAACCTCCTTGTGAAGATCCGGATCAACTTTTACAGCATATTTTTCCACAAGTCTGGCACCTGCCTCATAGTCACCTTCACTCTTGATGCGCTGAATCTCCGCAAGAAGTTCTCCAAAAAGATTGCGCACACCTTCGTAGTCAGTGATGTTTACATAAGTTTTACCGTTGATTTTATCCAGGCTGACTATCCCTTTCTCATTACCTTTTTCAAGCACCCATTCAGAAATGAGCTTGCGATTACGCATATGAGCTTCTTCAACATCTTTGCCGGGCTCAATTCTCATCAACTGAGTCATGAGTCCGTTGAGAAGATATTTATAATATTGAGGTTTATAGGCATCGGGGTTGTCTATAAGTCCGAGTTCTATCATTTTCGGATCAGCGAGATAGTAAAGCGCAAAGAGGTCGGCACGTGTTTCTTCAAGAGTAGAGCCGTGAGCTTTAAGGGCGTCCGGATCAACACCGGGGAGGAGTTTGCCTGAAGCGTGTCCGAGACACTCGTGGAGGTCGGTGTGAAGATTGTCAGTGATAAACAAATATCTGTCCATCATTTCGCGCATTGCAGGGTCATTGACAAATTCTTCATTGAAACCGTTGCCATGAGAAGCTTCATCATAAGCCTGAGTTATATTTTCAATGGTGACACTTTTTGAACCATGAGCCGCTCTTATCCAGTTGGAGTTTGGCAGATTGATGCCGATAGGTGTAGCAGGATAGGAATCACCTGCAAGAATAGCGGCATTAATAACTTTAGCAGTCACACCTTTCACCTTATCTTTTCTGAATCTCGGGTCAACCGGTGAATTGGCTTCAAACCAGTCGGCGTTAGAGCTTATAACTTCTGTGCGGTGAGATGCATCCAGATTCTTGAAGTTTACTATTGATTCCCAAGTACCGGTCATTCCGAGGGGATCATCATAGCTTTCAATGAAACCGTTGATGAAATCAACGCGTGAATCAGTGTCACCGGTCCATAGAATAGAATAATCATCGAAATCTTTTAGGTCACCTGTAGTATAGAATTTAATAAGCGAGTTTATCACAGCTTTCTGGGTGGGGTTTTCCGCAAATTCAGCAGCTTTACCGAGATTGGCGACAATCTTTTCAATCGCACGTGAATAAACACCTCCTATTTTATATGTCTGTTCAACGATGTTACCGTCGGCATCCTTGACAACGCGGGTGTTGAGACCGTGCATAACCGGAGTTGTATCAGTTGAATCTTTATGTGCTGCGTAATATGCCTCCACTTCAGCCTGGGTTACGTTCTCATACAAATTGTTTGCCGATGAAAGGATCAGATCCTCTCCCTCAGCTTGATTAACCTTTTTAGCCATAAAGCCCGGGTCAAATACAACTTTTGTAAGAAGCTCTATATCGGATGGCTTCTTATCAGTCGGAAGAGCGGCGACCTGCGCGTCAAAGAAAGAGCGAGAAAATTCAGGGATGAATTTATCCATGGAGTAATGATGATGCACCCCATTGCCAAATTCCACCTGCTTGAGATATATTTCAAATCCCTTGAAGTCTGCGTCGTTTTTGTCGCCGGAATAGTTTTTATAGATATTTTCAAGCAGTGAACGCAGCTGGAGATTATATTTATTATTCTGATCCCACAGAATATCTCTTCCGCTTAGCGCTGCCTCGGTGAGGTAATAGATCAGCTTTTTCTGCTGGAGCGGGAGCTCTTCAAATCCGGGCACACGGTATCGGAGTACCTCGATGTCAGCGAAGCGATCTACAACATAGTTGAAATCATTTTTTTCAGTAGCCATAGCTGATGTTGAAACGGCGAGAGTCACAGCGGCTGTCGCCTTTATGAAAAAAGAGGTCATAATAAAAATGAATTATTCCACATATAAAATTAATCCTTTCAGGTATTCACCTTCGGGATGGTAAATATTAACCGGATGATCTGCCGGTTGTGTGAGCTGATGGAGTATCCGCACTTTGCGTCCGGTTTGTGCGCAGGAAGAAAAGACCGCGAGTCGGAATTGCTCTCGTGATATTGCCTGCGAACATGAGAATGTGAAAAGAATTCCTCCGGGTGCTATTTTCTCCAGTGCTTTTGCGTTGAGGCGCTGATAGCCCCTGAGAGCATTTCTTATGGCGGACCGATGCTTGGCGAATGCGGGAGGATCGAGAACTATGAGGTCAAAATCACCCTTGCTTATGCCGGAGAGATATTTGAAAGCATCTTCAGCTACAGCAGAGTGGCGCTTGTCTCCGGGAAAATTCAGATCGATATTAGCTTCTGTCAGCCTGATTGCCTTTTCGGAACTGTCAACCGAAATAACCTTTTCCGCCGCGCCACGCATAGCATACACAGAGAATCCTCCTGTGTAGCAGAACATATTCAGTACTTTACGTCCATGACTGTAATGTTCCAAAAGAGATCGATTGTCTCTCTGGTCAACAAAGAAGCCGGTTTTCTGTCCTCTAAGCCAGTCAACACGGAATTTCAGCCCGTTTTCCACCGCGATGTCTGTGGTGAATCCACCTTTGATATATTGATTTTGTGGGTCGAGACTCGCTTTATATGGCAATGTGGTCTCTGACTTGTAATATACGTTTTTTATTCTGCCGGATGCGAATGTTGTCAGTGCGTCCGCAATAATATTGCGTGCAAAATGCATCCCCGGTGAATGTGCCTGCATGACAGCTGTGTCGCCATACACATCCACAACCAGCCCGGGAAGAAAATCACCTTCACCGTGCACAAGTCTGAAAGCATTCTCAGGGCGCTCTGTCAATCCAAGTGCTGTGCGTAGTCCCCATGCGTTATTAAGGCGGGTGGTATAGAAGTTTGCGTCAATAGTTTCATCGGTGCTACTGAGCATTCTCACGGCTATACTACCTATCTGGTAATGTCCGACCCCCAGCAGCATACCTGTTGAGGAAATAACTTTAACAGTATCGCCTTCTTCGATATCTTCTGGAAGCACCTCAATGGCACCTGAAAACACCCAAGGGTGAAATCGTTCGAGCGACTCCTCTTTGCCTCGTTTAAGTCTTATGGTTTTGTAATCTGTTGTCATTTTAGAAAAGCTCTGAATAAATCCATGCCATTTGCATATACGAGCAGAAGCAACAGAAATGCCATACCGGCATACTGTGCGTATTCCATAATCTTTTCGCTCGGTTTGCGTCGGGTGATAACTTCCCAGAGAAGGAACATCACATGACCGCCGTCAAGCCCTGGAATGGGTATTATATTCATAAATGCAAGTGCCACGCTGAGAAATGCTGTAATCTGCCAGAAGCTATACCAGTTCCATTTTTCAGGGAAAAGATTGCCGATGGCGCCGAAGCCACCAACGCTTTTGGCTCCGTCGGATGTAAAGACATATTTCATCGATCCGACATAATTGCCGAGTGTGCCGGTACCTATTTTCCAACCTTGTGGAACTGATTCCAACAAGCCGTACCTCACGCTTACAGTTTTGTATATCTCAGGGAGAGGGCGGAGCTGGAAACCAAGTTTGCCTGTTTCAGAAGGAGTTGCTTCAACTTTCACTTGTTTGTCATCGCGAAGCAATGTGACCGTTGTCGGCTTACCGGCGCTTTCGAGTAATGCCGGTACCAGTTCGCTGTATGCAGGGGTGGGAGTATCGCCTACCGCTATAATTCTGTCACCTTCCTTCATGCCGGCTTTTGCAGCGACATCTCCAGGCTGTAGGCGGTCAATGAATACCGGTACTCGGTAAGTCATGAATCCTTTCTCATCGTTTAATCTGATTAAAAAATCTTCGGGAAGTGTGATCGCCACAGTGTCTTTGTGGTTGCGAAGCACCGTCACCTCTTTTGCCGAGGCAATTTTGTACATGAAATCACCATTGGCGGAATCAATCTTTTTACCATCCGCAAGAAGGGGAATGTCTCCATTTTGAAAACCGGCTTCAATTGCGGCGGGAACGAAATCCATGCCTTCATATGCGCTCTCCAAAGGAATATATTTTTCACCCCAATACCAAGCGATGCCGGCGTAGATTATAATGGCGAGAATGAAATTGAAAATCACTCCGCCGAGCATAACAAGAAGACGCTTATAAGCCTCTTTTGAGCGGAATTCCCATGGCTGAGCCGGCTTTGCCAGTTGCTCTTTGTCCATACTCTCGTCTATCATTCCGGCGATTTTCACATATCCTCCGAGTGGCAGCCAACCGATACCATATTCGGTGTCGCGCCACGATGCTTTTTCGTTGCCGTTCTTGTCATACTCTACTTTGGTTTTCTTTGGCTTCCATTTAGCCAAGGAAAACCACGGATTGAAAAATAGATAGAACTTTTCAACTTTTATGCCGAAGGCACGGGCTATGATATAATGCCCGAACTCATGAATGATCACCAGGAAGGAGAGTGCAACAACGAGTTGGGCGGCTTTTATAAGAAATGTTTCCATATATTGTTTACTTCAGTATAGATTCGATTTTTTCAGATGCTTTTGCTCTGGCAACACTGTTTACCGCTACTAAATCCTCATAAGTAGGCTGTTTGATGAAATCTGTTGCCTCAAGAGTGGAAGTTATGACATTGTAAATGTCGAGAAATCTGATTTTACCGCCAAGAAATGCAGCCACGGCAACTTCGTTTGCGGCATTTATGGCACAGGCGGTAGTGCCTCCTTCGGCAAGCGCTTTATATGCGAGGGTGAGGCAAGGGAATTTTTCAACATCAGGTTTCTCGAAAGTTAGCGACGCGTAGTCGGAGAGAGAGAGTCTTCTCTCAGGTGAGTCAATGCGGCTTGCGTCTCCGAGTGCATATCGGATGGGAAGATGCATATCAGGTATACCTAACTGAGCTTTTACAGCCCCGTCACAAAATTGCACCATTGAATGAACTATGCTTTGAGGATGAACCACAGCTTCGATTCTGCTCCCCGGAATATTGAAAAGCCAACGAGCTTCGATGATTTCAAAAGCCTTGTTCATCATTGTCGCGGAATCGATAGTAATCTTGTTACCCATATTCCAGTTAGGGTGTTGGAGTGCATCAGCAGCAGTCACATTCTGTAGCTCTTTCGGTGAGCGGGTGCGGAAAGGGCCACCGGATGCGGTGATGATGAGGCGGTCAATTGTGGCTGGGTCTTCACCAACCAGGCACTGATATATAGCGGAATGCTCCGAGTCAACCGGCAATACAGAGGCGGTGGAGGTTGAGAGCATACGTGTAATTAGCTCCCCCGCAACCACTAATGTCTCCTTGTTTGCCAAAGCAATATCCTTGCCTGCTCGGATAGCTCTGATTGTGGGTTCAAGTCCGCTATATCCGACGGTTGCCGTGACGACTGTCGAAAAATCATCACGATCCATTGCATCGGCGAGAGCTCTGCTTCCGGCGGCAGTTTCGATGCCGAGCGGTTCAAGTGCCGAGCGTAAGATGGTATATTTTGTTTCGTCAGCAATTACCGCTAAGTGGGGGCGATGTGCCTTAGCCTGCTCGATGAGCTTATCCACTTTACTGCCGGCAGCAAGCACGCTCACTCCGAATCTTTCCGGATTTTCTCGCACGATATCCAGCGTCTGGGTACCGATCGATCCGGTGCTTCCGATTACTGCAATATTTTTTTTATGCATTATTTTCGGGGGCTTCTATTAATTAAGGTGCAAATGTAGTGAGAAAACTCCAATTGGCAGGAAATTTTAAAGAAAATCAAAAAAAATTACATTTTGTTCCGAACAAAAAAAAGTAAGGATATGTTATTAAATCAAAACGCTGACCAAGGCACGGTTATCAAGGTTTTACCGCCGGGGTCAGTGAAAAATTAAAAAGAAAAAATAATAATAAGTTTAACAAAAAAAATTACGAGAGATGAAAAAGAACCTTCTTTTAGCTATCGCAGGATGCGGTGCTATGATGTTCACAGCGAACACAGCAAAGGCTCAGGAAACAGTTGTTGTTGAAGAAACTGTTGTTACCGAAGTACCGGTAGAGTGCAAAACAAACTACACTTCTTCTTGGAAGGACAATTGGTTTATTCAGGCAGGCGCAGGTATGCAGATTCCTTATACCGACCACTACCTTGCCGGCAACAAGAAAGATAAACACCACATCACCGCCCTGTACAATGTAGGTTTCGGTCACTGGTTCACTCCTTATCTGGGATTCCGCGTTACCGGTTACTATGGTAAGATGCATATGGACTGGATTAAGACTCAGAGCGTGAACATGGCTAACGCAAACGCTGACCTTATGTGGGATATGTTCAACTCAATCGCAGGTCCTAAAGCTGACCGCGTGTTCAGCATCATTCCTTTCGTAGGTGTAGGCGGCACATATACTTGGGGATTTGATCCTGCTACAGCAGCTATTCCTGACGGAGACGGTCACTACAAGACTAAAGAATGGACTCTCCCTGTTTCTGCTGGTATCCAGCTCCGCCTCCGCCTCTGCAAATATGTTGACTTCTTCGCTGAAGGTCGCGTTAACTTTTACGGTGATAACTTCAACAATGTTGCATCAGGTGATCCTATCGAAGCTAATGTGAATGTTTATGGAGGTTTCCTCTTCAATATCGGCGCACGCAAGTACTCTGCTTACAATCCCTGCGAATATCTCGGATATATCAATCAGCTTAATGGTCAAGTAAATGCCCTCCGCGGTGAACTCGCTACAACAGCAGCAGCTCTCGCAGCAGCAGAAGCACAGCTTCCTTGCCCCGAAGTAGTAGCTCAGGAAGTAGTAGTTCAGACTCCGATGCTCGCTTCAGTTCGCTTCAAGATCAACAGCGCGAAGATCTCTGACGAAGAAATGGTTAACGTGTACAACGTTGCTGAATGGATGAAAGCTAACCCCTCTGCAAATGTAATCGTACAGGGCTATGCTGATAAGAACACTGGTACAGCAGCTTATAACATGGAGCTTTCTCAGCGTCGCGGTCAGTCAGTAGTTGACGCCCTCGTAAATTACGGAGTTGATTCTTCTCGCCTCACAATTCAGGCAAACGGCTCAGATGTTCAGCCTTACGAAACCAACAACTGGAACCGTATCGTAATCTTCACTCAGCCCTAATCGAGACATCTCGTAAGAATTATATAAATAAGTGACTCTGAGTCCCCGACGCGAAAGTGTCGGGGACTCGTTTTTTTATTCTAAATATTTGCCAACTCATAAATTTGTCCTAAATTTGTCACATACCTCACAACGCCCGATAAATCGTTAATGTGTAGAACCGCCTTGATTGATAACTAACGACTAAATATATGGACAACAACAAAGAACTGCTGGATGCCGTAATTGCAAAAGCAAATGTATGGCTCGGAGAAGGCTACGATGAAGCCACAAGAAAAGAAGTCAAAAGAATGCTGGATGCCGAGGATAAGACAGAACTTATTGAGGCGTTCTACAAAGATCTTGAGTTCGGCACCGGCGGACTCAGAGGTATCATGGGAGTAGGATCTAATAGAATGAACATTTATACAGTAGGGGCTGCTACTCAGGGTCTTGCCAACTATCTCAAGGAGGCTTTTGCCGACCTGCCTCAGATTTCTGTTGCTGTCGGTCATGATGTTAGAAACAACAGCCGTCTATATGCAGAGATTGTTGCGGATATTTTCTCGGCAAACGGAATCAAGGTTTATCTTTTCGATAGTTTCCGTCCTACTCCGGAACTCTCATTCGCTATCCGTCACCTCGGTTGCCAGAGCGGTGTTAACATCACGGCAAGCCACAACCCGAAAGAATACAATGGCTACAAAGCTTACTGGGAGGACGGCGCTCAGATTATAGCACCTCACGATACTAATATTATTGACCATGTAAACCGTATCAAAGGTGTTGGTGAAATCAAATTCCAGGGCGATAAGTCAAATATCACCATCATTGGTAAAGATGTTGACGATGCATTCCTTGCAGCTATTAAGGGGCTTCAGCTCAGCCCCGAAGCGGTAGCGGCTAATTCTGATATGAAGATCGTTTATACACCGATTCACGGCACAGGTGTAAATCTCATTCCCGAATCTCTAATGAATTATGGATTCAAAAATATAATTCATGTTCCCGAGCAGGATATTCCTGATGGAAATTTCCCTACGGTAGCATCTCCCAATCCCGAGGTGCCCTCCGCAATGGCAATGGCAATCGCGAAAGCCAAGGAAGTAGGTGCTGACCTTGTTATGGCTTCTGACCCAGATGCTGACCGTATCGGCGCAGTTACCAAAAATGCTGCCGGGGAATACGTGCTCTTAAACGGCAATCAGATTGTGATGATTCTTCTCAACTATATCATGACCCGTAATGCCGAGCTCGGTAAACTTAACGGTCAGGAGTATATTGTCAAGACTATCGTTACAACAGAGACAATCAAGAGCATCGCTGATAAGAATAATATCCGAATGTTTGACTGCTACACCGGTTTCAAATGGATAGCGGCTGTTATCCGCGATCATGAGAATACCGCACGCTATCTTGGCGGTGGTGAAGAGAGCTACGGATTCCTCGCAGAGGATTTCGCCCGCGATAAAGATGCGGTTTCTGCTGTTTCTCTGCTCGCCGAAGCCGCAGCATGGGCTAAGGAAAAAGGTATGAACTTCATGCAGATGCTCCAGGATATTTATATCAAATATGGTTTCTCTCGCGAAGCCGGTATTTCACTTGTCCGTCAGGGCAAGCAGGGTGCCGAGGAAATTCAGCAGATTATGAAGAATTTCCGTGCCAATCCGCCCAAGAGCATCGGTGGTAGTCCTGTTGTCACAATAAAGGACTATGAGACTCTCAATGCAACAGACGATGTATCTGGCAAAGTTGTCAAGATTGATATGCCTGTAACTTCAAATGTTATTCAATATTTCACCGAGGATGGTACCAAGATTTCTGTACGTCCTTCCGGCACGGAGCCTAAGATTAAATTCTATGTCGAGGTGAGAGGTAAGATCGAATCGGCGGCGGACTATGATGCTGCGATTGCCGCAGCCGATGCAAAAATTGAAATTATCAAGAAAGACCTCGGCATAGACTGATAATACTGAATAGGGGTGTACGAGCGTACATCCGCGACATAAAGCACATAGACCGTGTGTTTCCCAATATAAGGAGCACACGGTCTATGTTTTTTTTCTCCTTTCCAAATTTCCGATATTCTTGCTGTTCCTGTGTTCTTAATACGTTACCTTGGGAAAGTGTGACAATTACATTAACATTGCTTAAATCCATATTTTGTTATTTTTTATTAAATTTGCGGCTGAAAATAAATACAATCTGATAGTTCTTCCGATGAGGAATCTTTGCTATATATTGTTGGGGATGCTCTTATTATGCACTCCATCAGCTTATTCCCAGAATAATCGTATCTCGACTGATTCTGTCGGAGTCATCCGCCTCACATATAGAATTGGGCAGAATGCCCCCGATATATCTCTCCGCAGCAATAAAATCAATCTCGGTAAATTAATAGGAGATCTCAATAAACTGAGAGTTGCGGGTGATAGTCTCATAGTGGATCTTACCTATTTTTGTGCCCCCGGAGGCATAAATGCCATAAATCGTGGCGTTGGAGAATCAAGAGCGAATGTACTCATAAAAGATCTCGTTGAGCGAACTCAATTGCCGGACAGTGTATTTGTTATCACCAATGGAGAAGAGGGCTGGGATGAGTTGTGCAAAATCCTGTCTCGATCAGATATAGATGATGCTGATGAGATTATAGAGATTATAAAAGGAAGACCGGATGAACGAATAATGCGTCTCAAAAAACTCAATAACGGCAAAACATATTCCATGCTCAAAGAGAGCGTGTTCCCGAAGCTAAGAGAGGGTATTAATGTGACATTCGGAAGTCCACGTGCGGTTGACTCGCGTCTTACAGCAATTAGGATGTTTAATATTGGCGGAAGTTATGCCGACTCATGCGGGATCAATTGCCTGTGCGCATATAAAGCGCCCCCGATACAGAAGGTTATTGAGAAAGTGGTTTATGTATCTTTGGATACTCCTGACCATTCATTCGCGGGCGATTTTGCCATAAAAACCAATCTTGTATATGATTTTGTGGCAACTCCTTCAATAGAGCTTGAATACCGTTTCCATCGTAACTGGAGTGCCAATGTTGAATATGATATGGCTTGGTGGAAAAATAAAAAGAAGAATAAATCATACGAGATAGCCATTGTATCACCGGAAGTGAGGTGGTGGTTCCCGTCCGTTACACCCATGAAGGGATATTATGTGGGCGTCTTCCCCGGTTATACCTGGTTTGATTTTGAAAATGGCGGCACAGGTCACAGAGGGTATGGAGTGTTTGGAGGTATCAGCTTCGGTCTGTCACACCCTATCACGTCTCAGCTTGCTTTTGAGGCAGGGCTTGGTGTGGGATATATGAATCTACGTTATAAAGATTATGAGCCGTTTGACGGACACAATGTATATAGCAGGGAAAAAGCTACCGGATATTTCGGACCGCTCAAAATAAAGTTTGCTATTGTATGGCATCCCTGGGGTGGTAGCTCCAAGAAGGTGAAGGCTGTAAAATGATTGATTTTGGAAAAATATATTATACTCACAATTGTTCTATTTTTCCTGACTGCGTGTAGAGAAGATATATGCTACGACCATTTCAAAAACACTAAGGTCGCTATTGCTTACGAGCAGGAGTGGGAAAGAGATTACGGAATGAATCATTCGGCAAACTGGAATGCTGAAACTCATGGCGGAGAATATGATTCACTCCGTCCCGGATTACCGGAAACCGTAAGTATGCATGCATTTGTTAAGGAAACAGGCACAACACATCTGTTTTTTCTTGATAGTGATGGTGGAGAAGCAGGTCTTCGTTCAGGTAAATGCGATATTCTTTTGTATAATAACGATACTGAGTATGTTGTGATTGATGACAATACGAGTGTTGCTGAGATGACAGCTACTACGACCACACGGTCACGTTCCACTCTCACACCTCTGCATATAGGAGAGCGTACTGTTAGTCCTCCCGATGTGCTTTACGGCGCATACCTGTCAGATATGGAGGGCTCGGAACCGCATCAGGCAGCCACACTGACTGCGGTTTTGCGTCCGCTCGTCTATACATATATTATAAGGTATGAATTTGATGAGGGGCTGGAGTTCGCGCGACTGGCAAGAGGTGCGATTGCAGGTATGGCGGAGAAAGTGCGCCTTAAGGATGGCTCTACCGGATCGGAAACAGCCACGATCCTGTTTGATTGTGAATTACAGTCATGGGGTATTCTCGCCAAGGTGACAACATTTGGTGTACCTTCTTTCCCGGGAGAGCATTATCGCGATGGCTCTGTGGTGAACCCGGAGCTTGACTTCAAGCTGAATCTTGAAGTGCTTTGCGCAAACGGTAAGATACAGACTTTTGAGCAGGATGTAACTGTTCAGGTGCGCAAGCAACCTCGTGGTGGTGTCATTGTGGTGAGAGGGCTTTATCTTGTTGATGAGGATAATCAGGTCGAATCCGGATTCGATGTCTCTATAGACGACTGGGGTGAATGGACTGATGTCGAGCTCCCCGATATTGAAATAGGTTGAAAATAATAACAGTTTCAGTATATGAAATTAATTGAATGCTTTGTGTCAGTTGCCGCAATGACTGCTTTGGCGGGATGCTCGAGCACTGATGTGATTGACGATGTAAAGAAAAGTGATACCGCTAAAATCGGATTCAGCACGTATATGAATAAAAATAGCCGTGCGATGGACAATACTAACTTTACAAACTTTTTTGTGTATGGCACATATACAGTCGGCACCTCTTCCCAACCGGTACAGGTTTTTATGGGTGATCGTGTGACAAAAGGCTCAACCGGCGCATGGACATACACTAACGATCGGTTTTGGAATCCCCAGGGCTCATACGACTTTTATGCCTATAGTTGTGAGAATGCGCCACTTACCGTGGCTATAAGTGGTCATCCTGGTATGAATGGCAGGTATCTGAACTTATTGGACTTCATGGTGAGTCCCGATCATAGTACTCATGACCTGGTATATGCCTACGCACTGCACGAAACGCGTCCGGCGCATGTTGACGGTACTACTTCCCAGCCTGTTTCTCTCGCATTCAAGCATATTCTCACACGATTGAAATTTACTTTCAAAAGCGAAATTCCCGGTGATAACTATACGGTGAAAATTTCAAATATAAAAGTTGTAAACTATTACAATTCAGCTAATTTTCTTGGTTCCACTCGTGAGTGGACTGCTCACACACGAGTCGCATCTGCCGGAGAGGCACCAGAACTGCCCCTCACTCTTCCCTCGGGGGGGATTATTCAGAAGCCAGTCGGAGGTAAGGCGCAAAGAGAAGCTATCAGTACCGATGCAGTGTTTATGATTCCTTACAGCTATCTGGATGCTAATGTGAGTCTTGAATTTGACTTCGATATGCAGGCTCCCGACTCAAACGGTCAACTCAAGGATGTGATGGGTAGCCACATTACTGCGACCTGGCAGCCCACATGGCTCAAAGGTTACAGTGTTAACAATGTAATTACCCTCAATGGTAGTGCCACCGGTATGGATCCTATCAGATTCACCGCATCTATCTCACCTGAAGCAGGAGCTGCTGAAGACGGGTGGATTGTCAGTGGTTCAACCGGAAATTTCGTGTTTGACCAGTCTTTTAACTGATTTATTTGATGCGTTATACTCAAATAAATACTTTGTTATTTGGTGCAATAGCTTTATTGATCCTACTTTTGTTTAGCTCTTGCTCTGACGCAGGCAGTGATTCTCCTCTGCCTGAAGAGAGCGGTGTGCCCGTTACTTTTTCAGGTGCGGATGTTACCTCAAGAGCAGAGACTACCTCAGCGGGATTCTCCGCCGAAGGTTCGGCGTTCAAGGTGTTCGGCGTATATTTCGACCCTACAAAATCCGGTTTTTTTAATCTCTTTGACGGAACGGTAGTTACACGCACAGCTGACGCGTGGACCTATCAGCCGGAGAGATATTGGCTTGCCGGATTCACCTATGATTTCCGCGCGATTTATCCTGCCGTTCTCTCAGATGAAGCAGAACTTACATTTGACAAAGGAGAGGGAGCTGATTCTCATCTTATACTGAGTAATTTTACTGCGGACGGTACTGATTTGATGGTCGCATCCGAGCGGCGGGTGATTCTTCAAGGTGAAGAAACACCGCGCGCGGCAGTTGCGCTGAAATTCCGTCATATACTGAGCCGTGTCACTTTCACCGCTAAGACCGATGACCGATATCTCGGCTCGGACGGCAAGCCGGTGCGAAAACTGTATATAGTAGGTTTTAAAATCAATAATATCGCAATCAAGGGTAACTGGGTGGGGGATTCCTATAATACCGATGGTTCGTCACTTGGTGAATGGAGCCCCGGCGAACCTACGGGATCATACACCGCCAATATTCCCGCCGGTGGTATAGCTATCGGCAATACTCCAGTAAAACTGTTTGACGGCGAGGATATCGTTATCGCCATTCCGCAGCCTTTTGAATCAGCTCTGGTGGAGATTCAATATAAATATTCAGATGAGGATACTGTTGTCCACACTGCGGTTGCTGAACTTTCCGGCGCATGGCTCCCGGGTAAGAGCTACTCGTATAGTTTCAAGATCAACGCTCATATCTTCTTTGATACTCCCAAAGTTGATGACTGGGTATCGGCACCTATCAATAGTTCTGATCTTGATATACAGTTGCCGCTATAAATCACCATCTATGAAACAAAAACTACTGAATATAATACTTTTTGCTTCCGGGCTCATTTTTACCGCCTGTGATGACAACGCGCCGCATCAAGATGAGGCGGATGTAATTCAGTTCTCATCACCTGTAGTAATGGAGGTATCTGAATCAAGAACCGATCTTGTGCACTCGTTTCTTCCGGAAAGCTCGCAGTTCAGTGTTTACGGCTACTGTATCCCTCTCATTGATGCTCAGGGAGGTGATAACGATGACCGGTTTAATCCGTATGGCGGAAAGGAGTCCTGGTATGCAAAAAAAGACCTTATTACTCCTGATGTGATAAATGGAGCGGTTCTCAAAGTGGATAATCAGGGATGCTACTATACCGGCACTCCCGCTCAGTGGTACACACCAAATAATCCCCGTGTGCGCAAAGAGGCGGATCCCGTTGACTTCAAATACTCGTTCATCGCCTTTGCTCCGGCTTCGGAACGGTTTGGTATCAGCCATCCTGCCGTAGGAGCTCCTGTTATGTCATATACAGTTGACTATCCCTGCGATGAGGACGCGATGTATGCCTTTCTAACAGATCATAAGCGTGAATGGGGCGCGGTTGACCTGCAGTTCCACCACATCCTAACGGCTCTAAGCGTGCGCTTCAATAACTACAACCGCTATGAGGATGTAGTGGTTAATAGCCTGCAGCTTGAAGGCAGTTTCTATACTCAGGCATCCATTGACTTTTCCGAACAGGATCCTGCCGTCCGGGTGGCGGACAATGCTCTCGCTCACGCTGTCATGTCGTTTGTTGATTCTCCGGTTACAGTAACGAAGGAATCTTCAGCTCCAGCGCATGGCACATTCTTCGTGCTCGCTAATTCCCATGGCACTGAGAGCAATTATCTCGGTTCTTCTAAAGTGCTCACCGGAAGCATCACCTACAAGGGGCAGACCATTGATATACGTATCCCCAAAGACGGATCCAACTTCAATTTCGGGCGTATGCCTCTTCCCGGTGTGAACTATACGCTGAATATCAATTTTATCGGTAATGACATAATGCTGATGCTCACTGCCGATGATGTGGAATATTGGGAGAGCGGATCAGAAAGCAACACAATTATTGAATAAGAAATGAAGCGTTTCCTCAAATATATCTTTTGCCTTATTACATCAATTGCCGGACTGGTTTCCTGCACCGTTTCCGAGGCAAACCTGCCGGAGATTCCGGAGCAGGGGAGCTGCATCACCATTCTGGCTCAGCCGGTGGATATGCTTCCCGAAATTGTAGCGTCACGTGCATCCAATGAGTCCAAGACCGCAGCAGAGAAGAAAATCAACCGTCTCCATATCTTCTTTTTCGATAAGAACGGCAATTTCCTCACTCCCGATCCGCAGTGTGAGGAATCATTTGGCGCTTACCATATCGTTGATCTTGAAAACAGCACCTCGACGGCGGTGATTGTTCCTAAAAATGCCTTTATAGATCAGGAGAACCTTGAAGGAATCCATATAATCGCTATCGCCAACCCGATATGCGACAGAGCCGACTGTGATCACACCGACTGCTCGTTTAAGGTCGCTGATCTGAACCCGGATGGGGATATATGTCACGGCGATAAGTCCGATCCGAAGGCTGACAAGACCATCCGCAATCTCGATGATCTGTTGAATTGGTACTACCGACCCGCCCCCAGAGAGGATATAACCGCTCTCCCTGACGGCGGTATGCCGATGATGGCTCATTTTACAGCTCCCGAAAATGATGCGAAGATATTCTCGCATGAAGGGCAGATAAAGCTCCCGTTACGAGCACTTATGGCGAGGGTGGACGTGGTGGTTGCGCTTACTCCGGTGGAAACCAGCGAAGATCATCTGTTCCCCACTCTCAGAGTTACCGAATACGGTGTGAAAAATATGCCTGATTGCATTCCTCTGGCAGAAATCGCTGAAGGAGCGGCAAGCGATGTTGCTCCGGAAGAGATAATCAAGGAGAAAACAGTTCAGGTGGATGACCGAGATATTATTGAGGGACAGGAAGCCAAGTTGTTTACTTATTATACCTATGAGAATGTGAGGCTTCGCACACGCGACCCGCAGGAAATCTATCCCGAGGCGGTCAAGAGCATGGGCGAGGATGTGCGCCAGCGATGGAAACCGCTTGTTGCCGATGAAAATGCAAGCGCATTCTTGATAAAGGGCGAGTTTACCGACCATCAGGGATTCAGATACAAGGCGGAATTTACCGTATATCTCGGCAGCGATGTGATTGATAATTTCGAAGTGCGTCGCAATCATTGCTACAAAAATACTCTCTCTATCCGCGGTCTTAATAACATCAGTTCTGACCAGAGCTATTGCACCTTTGACGCGCGTGTCAATATGGATACTTACAACGAAATGTATGTCTCGATTCTCAATGAACGCCATCTTGATGCCCACTGGTGTGTTCTGCCGATGGATATTTATTTTCTTGGTGATGCAGGGGGCGAATGCACTGTCACGATTCCGGAGGAGTATCGTAACTGGATTCATCTTGACCATTGTAGCTCTGAAGGGATGGCTCCCGAAGATTTCAGAGCGGGCTGGGGTTGCAAGGACTATTTTACAGAGGATATGTGGGAAATAGTGCCAAACACCTCTGCAACCGTTACCCGCAGCCGCGACAGGATTTATTTTTATGTTGATGAAAACGCCTCAACCAAGCCGCGTATGGCTACGGTCGAAGTGTATTATAAGTCTGCAAACGAAGACCGTACCGACTACATAGAGATAGAGCAGGCGGGACTGCTGCCGTTCACTTACGAGGGCACCACATACTATATGGAGGCATACGAGGAGTATGCCATGCACTATGACCCTCTTGACCTACACGGAGCAAGCGGAAATTACGACCCCGAAGGAATTCCCTGGGCATCAGAAGGTAGCGGATTAGAAAATAAAGAAACCGCAACATCAAATTTCTGGGCTACGACAATGACACCTTTTGATACTCCCAATGCTACAGGTTGGGATATCACAAATTATTATTTCTGGGGTAGTGGTAGCTCGGCAAAAATCTTGCAGACTCAGTGCAGTGCGGTAAAAATCAGCAATGAAGCATTGGCTCCTACCGTTTTTCATTATTGCACCGGAAAAAACAAGAGAAATGTTGACGGTAATATAGACCAAAGCAAGTTGCGGTGGTTTGTGCCCGGAATTAGTGAATTGGAATCAGTGCTGGCACGATATAATAATAACTATCTCGGATTTAATAAAAATTTCTATTGGTCCGCGAATCCAGCCAAGAGAAAACATGATACTTGGTCGGTAAGTTCGGTAATATATCCCGAACAGTCAGATAGAGCGAGAGCCACTCATTTAAATGAGAATGGCAGCCATATTTCAAGTGGGTCAACGGATAATACCGACAATTATCCCAACGGGGGTAGGACTTTGAGGACGCAGAAGCTGAGGGTGAGGGCGATACGTACTGCCGACGGTGTGACCAATTAGTTTTTGCCGTAGGCGGCTTCGATAACCCTTGCGGCTATGGAGTAGGGGGTGCCGTCGCTGGTGCGCGGCTTGCCGCTCTTTATATAATACATGTTTCTCTGCTTGTCCCATGATGAAAAGGTGAGCTGTCGCGTCTCACCGGCTGGGACAGTGACATTCAGTTTCACATTTCGGCGATGCAACTGTTTTCCCTGTTCGTCAAGATAGGTTATCTCCAGGTCTATAAAGTGGAGCGGGCGTCGCGAAGCATTCGTGATGTAGATGCTCTCCTTGTAGGAGCGTAGTGGCTTGTCATATCCGCTCAGACGGATCATGCCCGGCGATGGCACGAAGAAGTCAAGTGAATCAGCCTTTGCGGGCTGCTCTTTCGTCGGAATCGCTTTCAGTCCCTTGCGGGTGGTTTTATCTGCGTTGGCGCAGAGTGCCGTGAGCGCTATCAGCAGGGCTAAGATGATTCTCATAAATATCTCGGTTCAGCCGGTACGGCTGGGGTGGGAAATATCTTGATGCATCCCATCGGAGCTTCGCCGGTATTGTCTATCTTGCGAACTGCGTAGCGAAACATATATGGCAGCATTCTCCACAGATTCAGTGAATATTTCGCTTTCACCGGTTTGAAAATCAGTCGCGATTCCTTTTCGGTGAGTGTGAGGGTGAAATGCTTCGGCATGGTGAGCCTCGCCTTGCGCCCCGGGGAGGTGTAGATATATGCGTCAAAGGTGTCGCTTCTGCCGCTCGGAGTCAATACGCCCATGAGTGTGCCGGGTCGTATATTACGGTTCTCGCTCCTCACAACAACCATATTATAGGCAACAGCGCCAGGGAGCTTGCCGGGGTCTGCAGTCCGCTCTATCGCCACTGTAGCGCCGGTGTTCGGAAATTGCCATATGCCCTCTATACGGTGAGGTCCCGATTTGGCTATCCGGCTACGGATAGCACCCATGTCGGAGTAGGCGGCACTCGGCGCCGGTGACTCTTTCGGCAGCGAAACGGGCTTGACCGCTGCGGCGGGCAGAGCGAGGATGAGCAGGAGGAGGCAGAGAACCGACCGCATTATCAGTTGTTGGCAAACGTATAACTTACGTTGAAGCTGAGTATCTCCTTGAATTGGAATTTATGCCATCCCTCATGAACCCGCGGAGTCGAGCTGTCATAACGCATATGGGCGAAAATCTGAGTGGAGAGATAGCGGTTGATGGTGAATTTGATCGTGTGTTCCCAGTCTGCCTGAAAGAGTTCGTAGTCAGTGAATACAAACAAACGGGAGTTGTAGGATATATTGTAGGCAAGTTTCCAGTTGAGTTTGTATTCGCCGCTGCTACCGAAGGTGTTCACGGTGTGATGTCCCGGATCGATATTATATGCGGCACGGTTCATGCGGCTACTGAAACAGGTGACGAGCTGCCACGAAAGAGGGTCTATCGAGGCGTTGAATGTGAAGGTCTTTCGCTTGTTGGTATATTCGTAGGTCATACCGACACCGACATTGGTCTGCGAGGGTGACATGAATGCGGAGCGGAGTGTGGTGGAGTTTGTGTTGTAGCTTTGCAGCAGCTGGGTCTTGAACTGCACGGAGGTTGAATAATACCATCTTCTGAATGCCTTGTAACCGAACTTGCTGTTGAGCTGAAACAGGTCTTCGCTGATATTGTATGAGCGGATGGTGTCATCCGGCGAGCTGTTGATACCGAGTTTGTATGATATATTGGTTTCAAACAGGAGTTTGGGATAAAACTTCTGGTTGAGCTTGACGTTGTAAACCAGATTGAGTATCGCTGTGAGAGACCTGTTGCCGCCCTGATACCAGTTCGGCGAGATATATGCCTGACTGAACATTGCAAGCGCGTCAAATTTCTGGAGCCAGTTGATGCGCTTGACGTTCAGCAGATTGTTGACGCTCTCCTTGTCGTCAGATGAAATCTGTTCCTGAAGCACAATTCGTGTGGTCACCGGATCAACGAAGGCGTTGTAGTGTGCAGGCGGTTCCGGCAGGTTGCGGATGTTGTATTTCACCATCTCGGGATTATTGGCGATGAAGTTCTGCCGCGCTCTGTTGTAGAGCAGGTAGCCGAAATTCAGGTCATCAATCCAGTCAAACGTTTCTCCAACCACAGCGGGGCGCTTCTTGGGCATCAACTCCAGTGAGTCGAGAATCTGCCAGTAGTCATACACTATCGGCGCGCCGTAAGTAGCTACCGGTATATTATACATATGTCGCAGGGGATAGGTGATAACGGTATCCGGCTCGATGTTGGCGGAGTCAATCAGACACACATCGCTTCCTATCTCCTCGTCAAACCAGGGGAGAATGACGAGAGTATCGTTTTTGACACTCTGAGCGGATTTAGCGCCGAGGCGGAAAATATCTACAGTCTGAGCCGAAGAGAATGATGCCGAGAGCATTGAAACCAGCACTGTTATCAATAAGCAAAATGACTTTCTCATGCAAAATAAGTTGAACGTTAGCATCTGTGACTCGCAAAATTACTAAAAAAACACAACCCCGCCAAAATCGCCCGGCGAGGAGGGGCTTTAGAGTATCATCCGGTCAGGAATAATTATAAAAAGATTCAGTAATTGATTCGTACTACATATCCAACGAATGTTCATCCAGCAGAAAATCATATATGCCGATAGTGGTAATTCCTGCCTCATTTCTCAAAACAGGAGTGTCCTCGCCGATGATAATGATTTTTTTGAATGAGTCGTCAATATTGCGCAGTGAAGTTTCCTCCTGTTTCATCTTCTCTTCATCCGGCATACGGTAGGCGGATTGGATATAGTAGCGTCTGCTACCCATATTGCAGACAAAATCCACCTCAAACTGTTTCCTTTCCCGGCTGCCATCCTCTTTTCTAAGATGAACCGGCACGACACCTACATCTACATTAAAGCCACGCACACGCAATTCGTTGTATATCACATTCTCCATCAGATGTGAAGGTTCGGTCTGCCGGAAATTAAGCAGGGCGTTGCGTAAACCGCAGTCAGTAAAATAATACTTATACGGGCTGTCGATATACCTTTTCCCTTTAACATCATACCGGCTTGCCTTCTCCACAAGGAATGAATCACAGATGTATTCCAGATACGATGTGAGCGTCATGCGGTTTACTTTCGTATGTTTTACACTCTCGAATGTGTCAGTCAGTTTGGTCGGATTTGTCAATGCGCCGATATGCGAAGCAAGAATATTGAGCAGTTCATCAAGCATCTCTGTATTCTTTATGCCTTGGCGCTCCTTTATATCCTTGATATAGGTATGGGTAAAAAGCCCTTTCAGATACTCGTTCTTTTCTTCCTCAGATGATTTCTGAACAACCTGCGGCATACCTCCGAAAAGCATATAAGCGGTTAACGCCCGGTCTTTCTGCAAGTCCATGTAAGGGAAGACTTCACCGAAGCTGAGTGGGTAAAGTTTTATCTCGTCACCTCGTCCTCTGAATGTTGTGATTACATCTTTGGATAGGAATCGCGCGTTGCTGCCTGTTACATACACGTCGGCGTTGGGCATATTGAGATAGCTGTTGAGTACGTCCTCAAACTCGCTGACATGCTGTATCTCATCAATCATTATATAATGGACAGATTCGTCAGTGAGTTTTGAGTCGATATAATCAAGCAGTGCATCAGGATCACGCAGTTTCTTGTTGCGTCTGTCTTCAAGATTGATCGTGATTATGTGGTCGTTTTCTACGCCTTGCTCCCTGAGCCACCCTGCGTAAAGGGTAGATAACAGGAATGATTTGCCACAGCGTCTTACACCCGTGACTATCTTTATCATTCCGTTGTGTCTGCGAGAAATGAGCTTATGCAGGTATATAGGTCTTTGTATTATCATAATGCCTATTGTCAAATATTGTGCCTTGTCACACTGATTGACAATGCAAAGGTAGTGAAAGAGGCTGAAAAATGTGCGCATTGCTCATTACAAATCTGCGCATTGTCGTAAAAGCCCGCATTATTCTGATATTGACCTCGATTGCCATCTTTGAGCGAAGTACACTGCTCAACATCGCTATACCATTGTCGGTAAATGCATACGGAAGGTATTTTATATTGTGTCCTTGTTTCAAGATCACATTTTGTGACCTTGAATCTGATGTAGTGGTTTGGAGCATCGATTTTTCAACTTCATCTTTCGTTAATTGAAACATGAAATCTTCCGGGAAGCGCCCGATATTTCGTTTCACAGCCTGATTGAGCACTCGGGTCTCCACTCCATACAGATTTGCGAGGTCGCTGTCTATCATTACCTGTTGACCGCGAATGACGTGTATCAGATTTTCAACAGTTATCAAGCCGGAATCAACTTCATCGGATAATGAGCGCCGGAGTGGTTTATTATCTTCCTTCATGGTATTTCAATATCAGGCTACAAAATTAATAAATCTATATAGTATATGTC
>CAMWUZ010000008.1 GCA_947177595.1 uncultured Porphyromonadaceae bacterium
ACTATATAGAAACCGGGATAAGAGGCGGCAATGATGAAGGACTGTATGCTGGAATCTGGTGTCCGGAACCACCCGTTTTGAAGAAATTGCGTCATGCGATTGTTGATAACATCGAAGAATTCACGGAGATTATCGACAATCCTGAATTGAAAAAGAATTTCCCCGTCTGGGTCGGCGACACTCTCAAGACCATCCCCAAGGGATGGGAAAAAGACCACCCGTGCGCAGAATTTCTCCGTCGCAAGGACTATGGAAGATTCTCCCCTTGTGGTGCTAAGTTTTACCGCAACAGTGACTGGCCGATTGTAGCCGCCGAAAAATTTCGAACTATTAAACCACTCGTTGATTTCCTGAATTATTCTATCGACGAATAAGCTATACAATATTCCTATGGCAAAGAAAATTGTCGAAACCCCGCTGATGAAGCAATACTTTGAAATGAAGCAGAAGCATCCCGATGCAGTGCTTCTTTTCCGTGTCGGAGACTTCTACGAAACTTTCAGCGAGGATGCCATAACCGCGTCTGAGATTCTCGGCATAACTCTCACCAAAAGGGCTAACGGATATGCGGCAACTGTGGAACTCGCAGGATTTCCTCACCATGCGTTAGACACATACCTTCCCAAACTTGTGCGTGCGGGCAAACGAGTCGCAATCTGCGAACAGCTTGAAGATCCCAAACTCACCAAAAAGCTGGTTAAGCGCGGTATCACCGAGCTTGTCACCCCTGGCGTTAGCATAAATGATAATATTTTAGACCATAAACAGAATAACTTTCTTGCCGCCGTACATATAGGACCCGGTCCGGTCGGCGTGGCATTTCTTGACATATCAACCGGCGAGTTTCTTACCGCCGAGGGCAAACCTGACTATATTGAAAAACTTCTCGTTAACTTTGCTCCGAAAGAAGTATTGGTTGAAAATGATCGCAGAAAGAAATTTGACGAGCTGTTTTACAACTATAAATGTCTTGTTTCAGGGCTGGATGACTGGATTTTTACAATAGAGGCAGCTACTGACCGGCTTCTGAAGCAGTTTGAGACAGGTACCCTAAAAGGATTTGGCATAAATAATATGACTGCTGCGGTAATTGCCGCCGGTGCCATTCTTCACTATCTTGACATCACCCAACACACTCAGATAGGACACATATCTGCACTCGCAAGAATTGAAGAGGATAGATTTGTGCGCCTTGACAAATTTACAGTTCGCAATCTGGAGCTTGTAGAAAGCATGGGAGGAGAGGGTAAAAGTCTGATTGATGTGATTGACCGTACAATAAGCCCTATGGGTGCGCGACTGTTGAGAAGATGGATACTTTTTCCGCTCAAAGATTCCGCTGAAATAAACAAGCGTCTGGATGTAGTGGAATATTTCTTCCGCAAGCCTGATGAGAGAGAGGAACTCAAAAGCTGGCTTGAACAGGTCGGAGATATGGAGAGGCTCGTGTCCAAAATAGGTGTGGGTAGAGTCTCGCCGCGTGAACTTGTGCAGCTACGCAATGCTCTGAAAGCAGTGAAACCAATCAAGGAAATCTGCGAGATGGCTAAGAATGCCGGGGTAGAATCTATAGGGCTGGGGCTTAACCCATGTTCAGAGGCGGCTAACGCTATCGAAACGACAATTGTGGATGATGCTCCAATCGCACTCGGTCGCGGGCCTGTAATCAAATCCGGTGTAAGCGCGGAACTTGACGAACTTAGGGAAATAGCTTTCTCAGGCAAGGACTATCTTATGAAAGTGCAGGCGAGAGAGAGCGAAGCCACAGGAATACCAAGTCTTAAAATAGGCTACAACAATGTGTTCGGCTACTATATCGAGGTGACAAATACCCATAAAAGCAAGGTTCCCCCTGAATGGATTCGCAAGCAGACTCTTGTCAATGCTGAAAGATATATTACCGAAGAGCTAAAAGAATATGAGGAGAAAATACTCGGTGCACAGGAACGCATCAGTATAATAGAAACTAAAATTTATAACTCTTTGGTTGCTGAAATCGCCAAATATATTCACGCAATTCAGCAAAATGCCCTACTCGTGGCTCGCCTTGACGTTTTGCTCGCATTCACCCGTGTATCTCTTGAGAATAAATATAACCGTCCCGTTGTTAATGATTCTCTCGATATTGAGATTGTTGAAGGGCGACATCCTGTAATTGAGAAACAGCTTCCGGTTGGTGAGCCATATATCTCTAACAGTGTCAGCCTGTCAAACAATGGAGCACAAATAATGATGATTACGGGTCCGAATATGTCCGGTAAATCAGCCCTGCTGCGCCAGACTGCACTGAATGTACTTCTCGCTCAGATTGGATGCTTTGTCGCGGCTCAGAGCGCAAAAATAGGTGTAGTTGATAAGATTTTCACCCGTGTGGGAGCAAGTGACAATATTTCTCTGGGTGAAAGCACCTTTATGGTTGAGATGACAGAGGCGGCTTCTATTCTCAACAATATGAGTCCTCGCTCACTCATTCTCTTTGACGAGCTCGGGCGAGGTACTTCTACATACGATGGTATCTCTATCGCATGGGCAATCGTGGAGCATATCCACGAATATGGCGACATGAGACCCAAAACACTCTTTGCAACTCATTATCATGAGCTCAATGAGATGGAAAAGAATTTCAGTCGTATCGTAAATTATAACGTATCCGTAAGCGAAATAGACGGTAAGATTGTTTTCCTACGCAAACTGGTGCGTGGCGGCAGTGAACACAGTTTCGGTATCCATGTCGCAAAACTTGCCGGAATGCCGCGGACACTCGTGGAGCGTGCATCAAAAGTCCTGACACAGCTTGAAGGAGCTAACCGCAAGGAAAACAAGGAGGTTATTGAAAAAACTCTCGATAATATTTCCAAAGGCGGTGCCGGACAGATGCAGATGACTTTTTTTCAACTTGATGACCCGGTACTCTCACAAATCAGAAACGAAATTATTCAGACCGATATCAACAATCTTACTCCTTTAGACGCCCTAACCAAGCTAAACGACATCAAGAAAATCATCACTGGCAAAACCTGATTTTTCCAGAGGAAACTCAGCGTTTTTTCGCAAAGAAGTTTTTCATGAGCGTGGCACATTCATCGGCAAGCACACCGCTTGTTACGGTTGCCTTGGGATGAAACGGTTTCGCAGTATATGTTGAATAGCCTCTTTTCGCATCTCCCGTTCCGTAAACAATCCGTTTTATCTGACTCCACCCGATTGCTCCGGCACACATAAGACATGGTTCTACAGTAACATACAGAGTGCATTTGTCAAGGTATTTCCCGCCCATGGCAGCCTCGGCAGCAGTAATTGCTTGCATTTCAGCATGCGCAGTCACATCATTTAAAGTCTCGGTGAGATTATGCCCACGGCCTATAACACGTCCATCACACACCACTACAGCCCCGATAGGCACTTCATCGCCATCAGCCGCTTTCTCTGCTTCACAAAGAGCCATACTCATGAATTTTTCGTCATCTGTCATAGCAAATCTATTTTTAGACCTTCGTCAGCCGCGATAACACAATCAAACTCCTCTTTAGCCTCCCGGAGCATCACTTCAACATCTGCATATCGCTTAGAATAATGACCTATTATAAGTTGCTTTACATTTGCTTCACGTGCTATAATGGCAGCCTGACGAGCAGTTGAGTGACCACGCTCCAGGGCCTTCTCGATATTATCGTCCGCATAAGTAGATTCATGGTAAATCACATCAACTCCACGGACTGCATCAGCTACCTTATGATTGAAAAGAGTATCCGAACAATAGGCATAGCTTATTGCCGGATCAGCATCAGTAGTTAGCCTATTATTTGGAATCACATCACCAGAGGGAGTCATGTAATCCGCACCGTTCTTAATATCATTCATCCGAAATACAGGCACCTGATAAAATCTCACCATTTCTCCATCTATGTGCCGTGGTTTTGCCTTCTCACGAAAGATATAACCATAACAGGGTACCCGGTGATAGAGCGGGAAAGCCTCAACAGTCAATGCATGATCCTCATAAACAATACCTCCCTCTTTTGGTACTGCCTGGAATTCTATTTCAAACGGTGTCTCTTTGCAGAAATAGTTTACAAAACTCCTGAACAACTCCAGACCCTGCTGCGGCATAGTCACCGTTACCTTTCCTCCTTTTTGGTGCAATCCCATTGTACAGAGCAAACCCGGTAACCCGAAACAATGATCACCGTGAAGATGGCTCACAAAAATGTGACTCAATCGTTGAAAACTGAGTTTCATGCGTCTCATCTGCACCTGAGTTCCTTCACCGCAATCAATCATAAAAAGACGGTCGCGGAAATCTATTACCTGGCAAGAGGGATTATGACGTAATGTAGGGGTTGCGGATCCGCACCCCAGAATATTAATCTGAAACTTTGCCATCTATGACTATTGCTTCGGCAAGTTGATTCATCGCCTTGCGAGTGGAGTCATTCATCCGGCTCTTGATGGTAATCATCGGCGGAACTATCTCAATATCCGGAAGAGCGCTCATCGCTTCAGTCATAAGTTTACCTGCGACTGGAGCCCAAGAGCCGTTTTCAATGATAGCAACCCTACGGTTGCGATAATTCTTCATTTTCAGATGATGCAGGAAGTGATACATTGGTGGGAAAAGGGATGCATCATATGTAACTGAGGCAATAACCAGTGTGCTCATACGGAAAGCCTGACTAACCGCCTCCGATAATTCCTGACAACATAGGTCAAAAGTTACCACATTCTCCACTCCTTTTGCTCTCAATATATCCGCAAATTCCAGAGCACACTGCTTGGTACCGCCATACACTGAAGCATACGCTACCATAACGCCATCTGTTTCCGGCTTATAGCTACTCCATGTGTCATAGAGACTTATATACTTGCTCAAATCTCCTTTCAGCACCGGTCCATGTAGCGGAGCGATTACCCGAGCTTCCAATCCAGAAAGTTTTTTCAGCAGATTCTGAGTCTGTACTCCATACTTACCTACGATATTAATATAATATCTGCGAGCTTCGCTCACCCAGTCATCATCATACTCAGTGGATCCGAATTTTCCAAAAGCATCCGCAGTGAAAAGTACCTTCTCGCTTTTTTCATAGCTGACAAGCACCTCCGGCCAATGAACCATAGGTGCCGTGGAAAACACTATCTCATGGTCACCTACAGGAAGAGTATCACCATCCTTAACCGCCATTGTGCGTCCGTCAAAATTATAATCACCAAAGAACTGTGGTAGCATATTTATTGCCTGCTTTGTGGCAATGAGAGTCATCTCGGGAAATTCATCCAGCGCACGTACAATATTTGATGAGTGATCCGGCTCCATGTGATGCACGATAAGATAATCAGGCGTGCGGTCGCCAAGTTCAAGACGAATCTTAGCGAGCCATTCATCACCAAAATCACGCTCGACTGTGTCAAACAACACTATTTTCGAATCAATAATGATATATGAATTATACGAAATGCCTTTGGGTACCGGATACTGATTTTCAAACAATTGTAGATCCGTATCATCAACACCTACATAGCGGATAGAATCACTTATATTATTTATCATAGCGATATATTTACAAATTCAATTATAAATGATAACAATTAAAATGTATATTTAGCTGATTCAGGAAAAAGTACTTCGGTACGCAAACCGTAGTTGTTCCGTAATTCCTCAAAATTTTCCGGATTGTTTTTCAACGCAATAGAATCAACCAAAGGATTGTAAGATGAGTATATATCAGCCTCGGTTATTTTTTGTGGCAGATATCGCATCTGAGTCACTTCACACATATCCAAATTGAACTTAGACGCGATCTCCTGCGCTGCCATATATGAGGCCCTTTGCTTGCCTTGCCTCGAATATCCCGCGATATGGGGAGTCGCAATAGCGGCAGCTTCAAGCAAATCCCGTGATATATACGGTTCCCCTTCCCAGCAGTCAACAATAGCCTTGGAAATCTTTCCTGACTCAAGTCCATCCATTAAAGCTGCTGTGTCAACAACAGCACCACGTGCCGAATTAATTATTATCGGTTTACGCTTTAATTCAGAAACAAACTTCGTATTCAACAGATGATGAGTAGGATACTCGGTTGCTTTAGTATAAGGCGTGTGGAACGTTATTATGTCCGCTTCACGTGCAATGGTCTCAAGACTTACAAATCCACCAGATTCCTCCATACGTTCCCGGGGAGGATCATTCACAATCACACGCATACCGAGTTGATGGCCCCAGTCTGCAACTATTGTGCCGACATGACCGGCACCAATCACACCTAAGCATTTGCATTTAAGATCTACACCAAGAGAAAGTAACGACGCAAAAACATATTGGGCAACCGCCGGAGCATTACATCCCGGAGCATTCCTGACCGTGATGCCATTTTTTTTACACCACTCCAAATCAACATGGTCAAGACCTATTGTTGCGCTCGCTATTAACGAACATCGGCTTCCTTTCAACAGATTTTCATCACACTTGGTGCGTGTGCGGGTAACTATCGCGTCCACATCTTTCACCGCATCAGGAGTGATATCTTCAGGAGAAAGATAGTTCACATCCGCAACATTATCCAAAAGCCCTCTGAAATAAGGGATTTTGTTCTCTACTAAAATTTTTATACGGTCAGATTCCATACAAAACATCCGATATATAGGGCAAGAATAAGCAGGATTACTATGTAGGCGCGATTTGACTCAAACAATCTCATAAAAAGGCCTGCCTGCACTGCTACACATATATCTAAAAGCGGCACATAAGCCCATATATTTGTAAAGTCTATGATACACAGAGTCCCTGTAACAATCCCCATAAGGCTCCATACCCCTGTAAATGCCCGGTTGCGGGCATTGAATGCTATTAATATTTTCATCAGATTACAGCATCCGAGAAAGAGACCTATTACAAGAGTCAGACCTACACACATAAAGGTAGTCATGTCCTCATGGGCGAGGAACAGTTCATAAACAATCTCAGGCTTAGGTAGCTCAAACTCACGCAGAGTCAACAGTCCGAATCCCCATAAAATCCATAGAGGGGTGATAAGTCCAATCAGAGCCGCAAAAAAAGTACGTAAATTCAGACATCTCATCTGGCTCACTCCAACAAAATAAACTGGTATAAACGGCACAAAAGCATAATCAGCCAATGCCCCGCATGCCAACAGGAAGAATATCAAGAAAATGCGGCGTGTTCTCACCGGGGAGAGATAAACCGAATATAGTAGATTTACACACAGTAAGATTACCAGTGCAAGAATAACTCCGGTATCAAGCGATACATATAATTCGGGTGTACCTGCAATCATAATTGTGAACAGTCCTACAAACATCAATGAGACTGTCCGCAATATATTATATACTTTATTTATCGCCGCCAGAGTAATGCAACATGCGCCAATCATCCCTACAGCGATAATAGCAGAAAGTATTCTACAGCTGACGATTGTATCAAAGTCGGGAAGCCACATACCTCCGGTTGTAACATTTTCAGCATACACCCCGGAAACATAAGCAGTCCAACCCATAGCCAGAGACGCAAGAATCATTAGCCACGTGAATCCACGCGACTTAACTACCGCTGTTATTTTCTTTTCAGCGCGTCTCACGCAGCAGCTTTAGAATTATGCTTCAGCAGTCAGTTTCAACAAATCCTCACCTATATCACGGCGAGAATATTTACCGTCAAATTTGATCTTTTCAATCGCAGCATAGCTTTTGGCTAAGGCATCAGCGACATCATCACCGGTTGAGCTGACAGAAATCACTCTACCGCCTGATGTCACCAACTGACCATCCGCATTCACCGCAGTTCCTGCATGGAATGGAATACTTCCCGTCACTTCGTCCAATCCAGTAATAACTCTTCCTTTGGGATAAGAACCGGGATAGCCTTCTGAGACCATCATCACGGTAACTGCAGGCTTAGGATTATGACGTAGCTCAATATCGCCCAGATTACCGGAAGCCGCAGCATCAAGCAGTTCCACCAAATCGGAATCCACTCTGAGCATAACCGCCTCAGTCTCAGGGTCGCCCATTCTCACATTATATTCTATCACCATAGGTTCACCACCAACATTTATGAGACCAAGGAAAATAAAACCCCGATATGTAATTCCAGCATTCTTTAGTCCATCAATTGTAGGCTTGATTATACGGGATTCAACTTTATCCATAAATTCCTTATCGGCAAACACCACCGGGCTAACCGCACCCATTCCTCCGGTATTCAGCCCTGTATCTCCTTCTCCAATGCGCTTGTAGTCTTTAGCAACAGGAAGAATGCGGTAACCGCCCTCACCATCTGTAAGCACAAATACCGAGCATTCAATGCCGCTGAGAAATTCCTCTATAACCACAGTGGCAGATGACTTACCGAACATTCCGCCCAGCATCTCCTCAAGAGCTTTTTCCGCTTCCGCAAGATTATTTATAATCAGCACGCCTTTACCGGCAGCAAGCCCATCAGCCTTAAGCACGTAAGGAGCCTTGAGGGTCGCGAGGAATTTCTTACCCTCCTCAAGAGTTTCTGCTGTAAAAGATTTATAGCGAGCAGTAGGGATATTATTTGCCTCCATGAAACGTTTCGCAAAATCCTTACTACCTTCAAGAGCAGCACCAGCCTTAGAAGGTCCACAGATTTTCACCGGTTTATCCTCAAAATAATCATAAATACCGGTTACCAGCGGATCCTCATTGCCTGCCACAATCATATCAATCGCATTTTCATTGACAAATTTCTCAATTGCAGGGAAATCCAGCGGAGAAATCGCAACATTTGTGCCGTATTGCGTTGTGCCACCATTTCCCGGTGCGATAAAAAGGTTGTCAAGTTTAGGACTCTGAGCCATTTTCCAGGCGAGTGCGGATTCTCTACCGCCACTTCCAAGCAATAATATATTCATAGCAAAATTTTATTTCTTTTTCCAACCTTTGCGACTACGCATCACCACTCCACCATCCGTTGCCGGCAATGTAGGCTGTTTACCTACAAGTTGATTGAGCGCCGCTTCATTTCTTCGGCGTGCAAGTGGATTTTCACTCTCCGGTAGCTCTTGTTCGCGAGAAGCGAATCTGCCTTTCTTGGGACGATAATTATCCTCAAGACGGTTGCGCCGATCTTTCTCACGGTCATCTCTGCCACCACGACGATGAAAATCGCCGCCAGAAGCCTCTTTTCCACCAAAACCTTTTTTACGTGCATCACGCTTCCACTCTTCGTCTGTCATTCTCCGGAAACCTTTAGGCTTTCTCTCGCCTCGATTTTCACCTTCACGGAGCGAACGACCCGATTTACGGAAACTCTCGTAATCACCGTCAAAAATAATATACTCTCTGAGCTCACACTCAAGGGCTCCATTGTAAATGGTTTCCTTGACGGAAGGTGAGAGACCAATACAGTTGAAATATTCCTCGCGGTATCCGATAATCCATGCATGATAACCGGTAAAGACCCTTTTCAGTTTTGTACCTATAGTACGGTAAAGACCCTCCATATCCTCCGAGCCGATTCGCTCTCCATAAGGAGGATTAGTCACCAAAATACCATCGGCAGGAGCTTCCTCCCAATGAGAAATGGATTGTACTTTCAGATTAATATATTTACCTACACCCGCCTGCTTGATGTTTTTTTCAGCTATTGCCACGGCTTTCGGGGAAATATCACTGCCGAATATGCATTGTTTAAGCTCTTTTTCACCCGATTCATCATTATAGATACTGTCAAAAAGCTCCGCATCAAAATCTTTCCAATATTCAAAGGCAAATCTTTTGCGGTAGATTCCAGGCATGATACCCGCTCCAATCATCGCAGCCTCAATGAGGAAAGTTCCTGAACCGCACATCGGATCAACAAAAGGACAATCACCTCTCCAGCCGCTCTTCAGAATGATTCCTGCTGCAAGCACCTCATTAATAGGAGCTTCGGTCTGGGCAACGCGATAACCACGTTTGTGAAGCGATTCTCCCGACGAATCAAGCGAAAGAGTCACACGCTCACCGGCAATATGAACGTTTATCATCACATCAGCATCCTGTAATCTCACTCCCGGACGCTTATCAGCACCGTAACGGTCTTTGAAATAATCCACAATCGCATCCTTAACGCGATATGTCACATATCTCGAATGAGTAAATTCATCGGAGTTGCTTACAGTATCCAGTGAAAAAGTTTTATCAAGCGACAGCACCTGAGTCCAATCGTATTCTTTAACCATCTCATACAGTTCATCGGCATCATGCGCCACAAACTTATAGATAGGCTTAAGTATGCGCAGAGCAGTGCGGCAACACATATTTGCCTTGTACAGCATTGCCTTATCACCTTCAAAGGACACCATTCTGCGACCCGGCTCAACATTTAGCGCTCCAAGCTCCCGAAGCTCCTCTGCAAGCACCTCTTCAAGACCGTGAAAGGTCTTCGCCACCATCTCAAACTTGAAATTATCCTCCATTTCAGTATATATGGTAAATTATTTGAATCGTAATATATTGTCCGGACGAGCCTGAACCAACTTCTCTCCTGCACCTACATCTTCGGTCACCCATAGGTTACCGCCTATGACTGCTCCGTCACCGATATTGATTCTTCCGAGCACGGTGGTATTGGCATAAATCACCACATCATTGCCTATGATCGGATGACGCGGCACACCTTTCACCGGATTATTATTCTCGTCGCGGTCAAAACTTTTCGCTCCGAGAGTCACTCCCTGGTACAACTTCACATTATTCCCGATAATAGCTGTTGCACCGACTACAACACCGGTACCATGGTCGATAACAAAACTTTCACCGATAGACGCAGCCGGATGAATATCAATCCCGGTGTCGCGATGAGCCTGCTCGCTTATCATCCGGGGAATCACTGGTACACCAAGCTGCTGAAGAATGTGAGCAATACGATAATTAACAGTGGCTCTCACGCCGGGATAACAGAATATAACCTCATCGACAGAGGTGGCTGCCGGATCACCTACATAGGTAGCCTGCGCATCTGTAAAAAGCACCCGACGCAGCTCCGGAAGCCTCTCTACAAATTCAAGAGCCATAGCCTGAGCATCCTCTTTGATGCACTTGGTTCCCGGTTCGCCAAAAGCAAGTCCTGCGGCAATCTGTATCTTCAAGCAGTTATATAGTTCTTCAACCGCAATACCGGTGTAATACTGCAGATTATCATAGGAAATTCCGGAAGCTCCGAAGAATCCCGGAAATACAAGTCTTCGGCTTAAAGATATAATTTTACCCACTTCATCGTGGCTCGGGAGCGGTGCACCTCCATTTCTCCCTTCATGCGGCAGACGCGTGCAACGCTCATCAACCAGCTGTTTCACCACAGCTGTGACTCTCTTTGCGCACCATTGCGCTCTTCGCGCAGCATCCTGTTTCTCCATCACTCCGCAAAGTTAGTCACAATAAGTGGTACAATCAAAAAAGTGTTCAGATTTTGGACACGCTGCCGTAGCTCTCGGTCTTTTTCCCTCCGAAACTGATTCTGTGGAGCACATAAGCCACAACAAAATAAATTCCGGTAAGCATCCAGAGCATGACATACGGATGAGATTCCTCCGCAAGAGTGGCACCGTTGCTGTTTATTCTGATGAAGCCCTCCACTCCCCATGTGGCAGGAATGGCATCACTCACCAGAGTCCAGAACGGACTCATTGCATATCGCGGCCATGTGAGTCCGCTCAGGAAAAGGAATACCACTGAGGTAAACACCACTACAAGCATTGAACTCTCTCGCTCGGTAACAAACACAGCGATGAACTGCCCGAGCATAGCGCTTGCAAGAAGCATCGGCAGAATAAACATAAAGCTGTGCCATATATTGCCTACATGCGGAAGAGAGAACATCATAGGAACGAGGTGGAGTACATACAGCGTCATCGGCACATAGCATACAAGGTAGCAGAGGGTTTTGCCTATCAGTGTAGCCCCGGCAGGAGCATCCACACTCAGCGGATCATAGCCATGATTACGTCGCCTCCGTTCACTCACCCCTCCTGCAATCATAGTGATACCGAGAACCATGCTCTGCTGGAGAATAAGCACAATAATACCGGGAATAATGAACGAGGCGAATCCCTGAGTTGGATCACCGGTAAACACCGCATCATTACTTATAGTATCACCTTCTATACTTTCTGCAATAATGCCGAGATTGTCTATCGTCTCACCCCGGATATTATCTCCGAGACTCAACTGAACATCAGTTAATGCTCCGAGAGCAGCACGATAGCGAAGCAGCAGACTCATATCAGCATAATATGTGACTTGCGTCTGCTCACCACGACCTACTTTCTTAGCATAATCAGCAGGAATCTCAAGAACACCGAATACCTTCTTCTCATTACTGAGCCGACGCGCCGACGGTATGTCAGGACAATAGTCATAAATCTCAAGCGCCGAAGTGGCATCGACCATTCTCGCAAGTTCACGACTCTCCGGAGTGCGACTGTGATCTACAACCGCAATCGGAAGATCCCTGATCACCTCCGTATTATATATTAAGGTGTAGATAACCGGATAGCCGAGGGGGAGGATAAAGAAGAAAACCATCACTCCCATATCGCCGAATACCAGTCTGAACTCACGAGCCCAAACTCTTGCCACAGATTTAAACCATCCTAATATGCCATTTCCAGAATTCATATTCAACACATTTTTTCGTTAAGGCACATACACCGGATTGAGACAATGCTTTTTGAGTCGGCGCAATCCCACCATTCCGGCAAGCGGAAACAGCAGCAGGGCAATATAATACCATCTTGAATAATATAGCGCAATACCGTTGAGCGCCTGATCGGCATAGATGAGGAAATAATAGCGCGGAGGCAATATGTAACTGAAAATTCCAATCGCACCATACATACTCTGAACCGGGAACGAATATGCGGCGATTGAGAACGCCAAAATACCTGTCAATGAAGCGATGCTCACACTCAGACGCAGGTTCGGAATAGCGCATACAATCACAAGAGCGAGTCCCTGACTGCCTATTACAAGCAGAATCATGGCTATAATCATGTGCCATGCCGGACAATTCATGGGGAAATGAACCATTGTGTACATCACAGCCTGGAGGCCCACTCCAATTATACTGAAAATAATCGCCTGAGGAACCAGTTTACCAAGCACCGCACAAAGCATCGAGCCTCCACTCATCCTCAGCCATTCAATAGAAGTGCCATTCTTGATTTCCTCACAGATTGTAAAGCAGGTCATAAGCATAACCATCAGCGCCACAACACCCGGAATGAATGAATTGCACAGATATATAGAGTAGTTGAGCCACGGATTACCAATCCCCTGCTCGGCTATCACGACCGGTTGCAGAAGCGTACCAGCAACATTTTCGTTTATTCCGGTGCTTACAAGGGTTGTCTGCACCACTCCCCCGGCGGTTGTAACCGCAGCGGTCTTGAAACCTTTGTAGGCAAGCGAACCGGGTACAAACACAGTCATATCACTATAATAAGTGATTGTTGTGCCTATTCCTGAAAGGGCATCTTTTTGAAAATCATGAGGGATGATGAAAAAACCGAAAGTCTCACCTTTGCGCAGACGCGCAAGAGCATCAGCATAGGTCTCATCTGTATGTGCCACATCTATGAGTTCTGAAGCACCAAGATTGCGCACAACCCTGCGTGAAAGGCTTGAATGATCCTGATCAACCACCGATACAGGCACTTTGAGCGGCAACCCCTCCTTCATCAAATCCATGAAGAAGAACGCGAACAATATGGGTACCACCACGCAACTTACGAGGTAGATGCGTCGCGAGCAAAGCCTGCGCCATCCATAATTAAGCGATTGTCGGAATATCTTGAGCATTTCCGATTAAGGGATAAGGATTATTTCTTATAGATTACAGTCATGCCAGGACGAAGTGCCACAATATTTTCCAAAGGACGTGCTTTCACTTCAAACGTACGGCTATCCCAGTCACCTGTGGCTTTGGTTGCTCTCCATGTAGCATAACTGCCGAGATCACGCACGTAATAGATGCGTGCCTTAACCTCTTTCTTGTCAAGAGCGGGAATCATCACAGTGACGGTATCACCAAGCTGCATATCATTAAGAAGAGTTTCGCGCACATTGAACACAACATACTTGTCTTCAACCTTGAGAACGCTCATGATAGGAGCGCCGAGACTCACCAATTCACCTACTTCGGGATAAATCTGGTCAATCTGTCCGTCACAAGGCGCTGTGAGATACTGATCCTCCAGAATGCTCTCTACTTCAGCTACTCCGCCTTTTGCAACGGTCACCATTGCAGCAGCACTCTCTTTATCCTCTTTCTGCGCACCGGCGATAGCAAGACTTAGCTGACTGTCGGCAGCCGCCTTTGAAGCTACAGCCGCATCATAGGCTGCCTTAGCCTCATCGCGCTTCTGCTCGCTCACCACATTCTGCTTGTAAAGAGCTTCCATGCGGTCATATGTTTTTTTTGTAATAGTCACTGCAGCCTGAGCCTGAGCAACCATTTCTTTTGCCGCGGTTACAATCTGGGAGCGGGTACCGGCATCAATCTTTTTATTCTGAGCTGCTGCCGCATTCTCCATAGCCTCCGCCTGCATAAGTTTTGCTTCGACAAGTGAGGAGTGGATATGCACCAGAGTGTCTCCGGCTTTCACCATATCGCCTTCGCTCACATAAAACTCAAGCACTCTGCCGGGCAATTTGCCGCTAACCCTCACAGAGGTGGCATCTGCCTGACCTTCGATTATCTCATCCGGCTCATTCAAAAAACAGAACCCTATGATGGCGAGAGCCAAAGTTGCCACCACTACTCCTGCGAGAGCTACCATTATGGTTTTTGACTCACGCTTTTCTGCATTGCTGCTATACATATCTGCCATAACGCTTTATTATTTATCATTACTATATTGTGGCGTAACAAGGGTGCCGAGAGCTTTGCTCAGATATACATCACACAGATGAACATCTATCATCGCATCGATATTTTCAGAGTTAGCCTTGAGCCACGCAGTCTGCGCCTCCATTACATTATCAACAGCCATCACGCCTTCTCGGAATCCAAGATTTGCCTGACGAAGGTTTTCATTAGCTTTGGTAAGATTTGTTTCTGTCATGTTGAAGGTCTTGACAGCCTCCTGAGCCTTGAACGCGCTCTGACTAACCTGAAGCTGCACCATTTCGCGCGCATCCTCCAGTTCAAGTTGTGCAATTTTTGTCTGAGCCTTCGCAGCACGATACTTATTATAGTTTCCGCCCCAGTGCCAGATAGGCACAGAAAGCATCGCGCCTACATTAAAGCCTCCGGCAAATCTGCGGCTGAATCCGTCAAACATATTTGGATTACTGAATGAATAAGCTCCGACCACCGCGAGATTGGGCATCATAGAAGCCTTTTCAACATTGGCTTTCTGCTCATAAATCTTTACACCCAAGGCAAGAGCGCGCAAATCGGGACGTCGCGCAAACACATCCTCCATATTATAATAGGTGGCGGGAGGAGTCACGGAATTCACTGATTCGAGACCGCAATCCTCATCCTCCAGCTCCATCCGGGTATCAACCGGCAACCCGCAAACCTGTGCAAGAGCCATTCGTGAAAGCACCAATCCATTATCTACCTTTGTCTGATCTACCTGTGCTTGATTGAGCTTCACCTCTACTGTAAGAAGATCACTCTTTGTGGCAACGCCCTGCTCTACCATGGCATTAACATTGTTGCGCAGAGTATCAAGGAGGTTCACATAAGAGTCGGCAAGTTTTTTCTTAGCTTTAAGCGACACAACCTGCCAATATGCGGCATCCACAGCGTAAATCACATTCTCTGCTTCATTGCTACGCATCTCTTTGGCGAGATTCTCGGCAAACTTGGTAATCTTGTTCATCGCCACAATCTTACCACCCATAAATACCGGCTGCGTAAGAGTCACTGCGCCGAAAAATACATTGTGCACATTGAATGTCATTGCATCCTTCGGTATCAGCGCAACTGTTTCAGGAATATATTGTCCGTCCGGTCCCTTTATCGGCTCACCGGTCATCGGATTTTTGACAAGGTTGAACTCGTATGTCTGCTTTTCGAGATTGAATGTTTTGGTAGGAAGTAGCTGATCTTTTGAAAAAACCGACAGGTTCTTCTGGTTATACATGTAGCCGCCGGCAAAGTCCAGAGCCGGAAGATAGGCGGCAAAAGCCTCACGATTCTGATAATGCGCCTGCTTGACACTCTCGTTGCCGATAAGTATACGCTTGTTGCTCCGCAGTGCCATACTGCGGCATGAGTCAAGGCTCACAACCTCTGCCGATAAGGACGCTGTCGCGCCCGCGACCATTAATGCCGCAATCATTCCGCGGCACAAAGAGCTGCACTTATGAATTCTGCTCATAAATTTTTTGCGTTAAAAACGTGAACGGTAAGCTAACTTCTCCACCGCTTTGCAAATTTAACAATTTATAATTCAATTGTGTTCATATCACCCTCATCTTTTATCATTCCATCATAGCTATTTTCATTGAATTTTTCTTCTGTAAATACAATAATCTCCTCAAAAGTGCGTTTTTTGTGTTAAAAATACACCTGAAAATTTGAAAATTAGATTTTTTAAGTAATTTTGCCACACTTCTGCAAGTAGGCTGAAATCTAAACGACTCCGGTGAAAGACTGCAACTAACCGAATACAGGAAAGCCGGATCGTAATTTTTTAGTACTGCAGAGATTTTTTTAAGGGATTGACATGAGAAAAAAGCTAACCATAGCAATCGCATTTATGTGCGCGGTTGCCGTGTCCAAGGCTCAGCCTCGGGGCGCGGTGATTGACACTATGGGTGTGAGAATTTTTTTCCATCAGTCCAAAGTCGAACTACTACCTGATTATGAGCGAAACGGTGAAAGGCTTGATTCTTTCATCAGCGAGTTACATAAGGTACAGACCGACCCACGCTACAGGTTCCGTTCTGTAAATATTATGGGTGGAGCATCTCCGGAAGGCACAAAACGATTCAATAACTGGCTGTCAAAACAGCGTGCCGACCGTATAACCGAATATATCGAAGAACACACAATAACTCCCCTTAACGAGGATCAGATCACATATGAGTATCCGGGTGTTGACTGGGAGGGCCTAAAGAGATATGTGCTCGACGATCCGGATGTGCCCGCCAGAGAAGAAGTGCTGTATATCATTGACCACCCCGGTCCCGGTGATGATCGAGTATCACGGCTCAAGGCACTGAATTGGAATATTCCTTGGCAATACCTCTATAAAAAATACTATCCCCCGCTGCGTGCATCGCAGGTGCAGATTATATTTGAACGGGTGTTCCGTCTTGACAGCCTCAAGAATGCGACATTCCGTCCGCTTATCCTGTCTAGTCCGGTGATTCCGCCAAAATTTAAACTCAACTTTGGGCAACCGCTGTTCCCATTCTATGCCGGGCTGAAAACCAACCTTATATATGATGCCGGGCTAGTTCCCAATGTAGGCATTGATGTGTATATGGGTCGCAACTGGTCTACGGTAATCAACTGGGAATATGCTTGGTGGAAGAGTGATGCGCGTCATTGGTACTGGCGAGTTTATGGTGGTGACATAGAGGTACGCAAATGGCTTGGGGAAAAGGCTAAAGAGAAACCTTTGACTGGTCATCATCTCGGCCCGTATTTCCAAATAGTTACCTATGACTTTGAATTGGGTCATCGCGGCTATCAGGGACGACGCTGGACAAAAGCGGTGGGCATTGCCTATGGCTATTCGCTACCTGTTAAAGAGAGACTTAATATTGATTTCACTATTGGATTAGGATATCATTGGGGGAGATTCTATGAATATAAACCTATTGACAACCACTATGTTTGGCAGAAAACTCGAAACCGTATGGCTATCACACCTACAAAAGTCGAGATTTCACTCGTATGGCTCATCGGTCACCTCAATGTCAATAAGGACAATGACGAAAGGAGGGAGAACGAATGAAGCGATTCGTTAATGCCATAAAATGTAGAACATTCCGCAGGATACTCACTATTATCCTGCTCACCGTTGGAGTATCTTCTTGCGAGCACAAACCGCTTTGTCTGCATCACCCCCACAACGGTATGCTCAGGGTGGATTTTGCGTGGTGGGATGCACCTGAAGGAGAAGATCTTGTGAAATCGATGGCGCTGTATGTTTATCCTCATGACGAGACCATAAATAAAAAGCGTATTGATTTTGTAGGTACTTCAGGTGGTATTATTGAGCTTCCTATTGGAAATTACAATTTCCTCTGTCTTAATTCTGACACCGAGACATTGCAGTACGAAGGCACCGACAATCATAATTCATTTGCCGTCTATACACGCGAGGCTCACCCGCTTTCCGGTATGGAAGTAAGATCAAGTGAAAACGACTTTGACCTTAGCGACAGCTACGAAAACATCAAGCGCGCCGAAGGTACTGAAACAGAGCGTGTGAGCCGGGAAGCCGAAGATGCTTACGGACACGCTATTGAAAATGTGTATGTTCACGGCGAAGAAGGTGTGATGCAGGTGGTCACGCTCTATCCTAAAAACCTCACCGTCCATATTCATGTGGTACTGGAGGATGTCGGCTGTATGGAAACAGTACAGAAAATATCCGGCACCCTATCCGGACTCTCCGGAAAAGTGAAGGTTGCGGATGCCTCTCGAATAGGGGAACACAATATAGTGCCTTTCTCACTGCTGCAGACCGCCGAACATACTATCGAGGGACACTTTATCGCTTTCGGACACTGCCCGGGAGATATTGAGAAGTTCCATAAACTCGCCGTATATGTCGTGACAGAGGACGATGACCATCTCTTCTTTGAATTTGATGTTTCAGACCAGATTGAAAAGGCTAGGGATCAGCGATATATCACTTTATTTGTAAAAGGACTCGATATATGCGGAATGAGGGATATGGGTGTAGTCGTTGACCCCTGGCTCGGAATACCGCCAATCATCGTACCGATGGATTGATATTTAAACTGAATAGATATTAGACATGAAAATAAACCACATCAATTATCAACATATGCATCGTTACTCCATTTCGCTCATTGCAGCAGGGTTGTTCGCGTGCAACGCATTGACATCGTGCATTGAAAACTCGATTGTCGCTGAACCACAGGGCGACCCCATAGGGTTTGTGACCTCGGTCAATACCATAAGCCGAGCTGGTCATATTCACACAACGGAAAACCTTGACTCTTTCCGTGTTTATGCATTCTGTCCCGACGGCACTGTGTTCTTCCAGAACAATCTGGTTACCAAAGTTGACCCGGAGGAGATTCAAAACAACTATTATCATCTAAGCTGGAATATCGAAGGGGGACCGTTCTTCTACCCTCGTGACGCCGCCTGGGTTGACTATTGGTGCTACCGCTATATCAAAGGATTCGAGGGTACATTCACCAATAGAGAAACCGGAGAACAGTTCCCAAAAGGAGTGGATATCTCTTTTGAGAAACAGATTATTCATAACTTTGAACCGGTGGATGAACTTCCAGAGCAAGAGGATCCGATCATAGAGCACAAACGCTCTTATAACAATGAGGTGAGCGGTGTGGAACTTCATTTCCACCACGCCACATCGCAGATTGAACTCTATGCATATTGTCCTAACCGCAATGTGCGTGTCATGGTCGCCGGAGCATTTTTCTGCAATATCATTGATCACGGTGACATCATTTTCCCACAGCCTAAGCCATACGGAGTAGGTGACAACTCACTCTACTGGATTCTTCCGGAAAGAAATGAATATGGCGTGGTTAACGAATATCACCGTCGTCACTATGGTGACTACTTTGAAGAACCTATAATGCTCGGTCGCTCTATTGCCGGTAGCATTGCTAACCGTTTCCCGCAGCTCAACAATCGCCCCGGAACCGGCAACAATGAAGAAAATAACACCACATCACGCAGTCGGGCTGAATCTGATGATGAAGTTTTTGAACCGGGCGTAGGCGGTTTATACGACCATACCGACTATAACGGTGACGGTATTTGTGACCACCTCGTGTTGGAGGATATCACTCAGCCCGATACTCTTACTCATCTTCTCACTATGCGAAATAAGCGCAGAAATATGCTTCTCGTTTCGCAGCAACTTACCGCTTGGAACAAAAACCGTCATATCGAGATTGAGTCTAACGGTACTACCGAAAAGGCTATTGTGTCTGACTCTGTAAACAACCATGGCGCATATATTCTTGTACTGGTGAGCATATATAACATTCACGGAACAGAAGAACATATGCACCGTCATCAGATTTTCCCATATCGCCAGCCGGAGGTTAAGGATGAGGTAGGCAACATTGTAATCCCCGCCGAAAAAAGAGCTTACGATCCCAACGAATTTGCATGGGTATGTATGCCTATCAACACAAATTGGCGTCCCGGATGCAAATACACCTATATCCTTGAATTTATGGGCAATAATAGCGGTGCCGGTCTATATCCACCGGATGACCTTGATCTTTTTGGAGATCCCAGCGCACCGTGGGTTGAGGAACCCTCTTTCGGCACTGATGCCAATGACCGTCCATGGCAGGTTACAGGTCCGTCAGAACCTGTGACAAGCACAGAATATAAATATCCGCGTCCAGCTAAAAAGCCCGATAGATATAAGATTTCTCCCAGCCCATGGGTACGTTTCTGGGATCCAGGAACTGAGGATATGAACCACAAGTGGGTGAAAAAGAAACAGGGTGACCCTGTTCTCGGCAAACCTATCGACTTCAAGGTTGTGGTTGACGAATGGATTCAGGAATTCCCCGATGTTATTGACATGGAGGGAGTTAACTAATCAAACCCGTACTTATTCAATCCCTTATATATATATTGTAACAATTATCTATTTTATATTATCGGAGCGTGATAGTATTTGGTTGAAAAAAGCCTTCATTCTCTGATAGTATTAACTCTTAACCCGAAGAGGATGCGTCATAAACGGCGCATCCTCTTCATCTTACATATCTGACCGTTATACATGATTCCACATGGAGAGTGGGCAACTATAAAAACAAAAGGATAGTCTCACGACTATCCTTAAGCTTCAAATACACAATTATCTATAAAACAACTATTTAATATATTAACTCTCTCAATTTTGATTTTATGTCTGGTTTAAGACATCAATTAATCTGAACATTTCGATTGTATAATCGCTTTGCTCATGATTTCTTGTTGCAAAATTATATATTTTAGCCATATATCGCCAAATTGTGACCGACTTTTTTTACCTCTTTCACTTAATTTTTCTAAAGGGATAATACGCGGCGTAGATTTCTGCCAGGCAAATCGGAATCATCCGGACTAACCCGCTTCGCAATCTCCTCTATGGGAAGACTTGAAATATCAGTCTCCACAAGAATCATATCGGAAGGAACGCTCTGAGGTACTCCCGGCGTGAATCTTTCACCGAATGACACCATGATGCCTGCATTGCAAAGTAGCTTTGCCATTTCTGCATTACCTCGGTATCCGTGAAAAATCCACGGCTGAGTTGCTTTCAATATTTTTCGCAGGCTTATAAGTTCAGGAATATATCTAACATCATGAATTATGAGAGGCTTTTTGATAGACTCACTGAGAACTACGTGGTGCTTGAAAAGCTCTGTCTGTAAATTCAGATCACCCCCTCGCAGCCTGTCAAGTCCGGTCTCCCCGATTGCCACCACTTGCGGATGTAAAACAAGTTCGTCAAGTGTACTTAAATCCTGCGTAATAGTCTCTCCGTTTTCATC
>CAMWUZ010000009.1 GCA_947177595.1 uncultured Porphyromonadaceae bacterium
GAATATCACCGATGCCTCGTTGCTCATCTCGATGATTTTTCCTGACTCAAAATACTCCATCACGGCAGAAAATACCTCGCCTTTCACTGTTACGGAGCAATTTCTGATAATACGATACCAAGCGGTGTTAAATACGAAAGTTTTTCTCTGATTTTCCATAGTAGGTGTGTTTTTTGGAAATAAATAAATGTATGAATACAGCGCAAAGATATAATCGCGTTTTGTAATATGCAAATTATCTGGCTGTTTTTTTCAGAGTGTGAGTTTTTATGTATCTTTGTCACATAATTATTATATATACCGGATAAAAACATGGGCGAATTTTTTCAGGTGCTGAAGCGTTTTGTACCTCCTTACAAAAAGTACCTCTCACTCAATATCATATTTAACTTTCTTGCCGCTTTTCTGACTTTGTTCTCTTTTGCGGTGGTGATGCCGATTCTCGAAATGCTTTTCGGTATCCGCGAAAAGGGCTATCAATATATACCTTTGAGCGATATCAAGATCGGTGATCTCGCCGATGTGATTGTCAATAACTTCTACTATGTCACCCAGATAGCGATAGACTCCTGGGGACCGAGCTGGACCCTCGGCGCACTCGGGCTGCTGCTAATTTTCATGACGGCACTCAAAACAGGCACTACCTATCTCGCTTCCTATTTCATCATTCCTCTCCGCAGCGGAGTTGTTCGTGATATAAGAGACGCGGTATATGACAAAATTGTCAGTTTGCCGATAGGTTTCTTTACCTCGGAGCGCAAGGGTGATGTGATGGCGCGCATGAGCGGTGATGTCGCAGAGATAGAAAACTCCATCATGTCATCGCTTGACATGATGTTCAAGAATCCTGTGATGATAATCGTATGCCTGCTGATGATGATTTTCATAAGCTGGCAGCTTACCTTGTTTGTGCTCGTGCTTCTTCCGATTGCCGGTTTTGCAATGGGCAGGATAGGCAGAAGCCTCAAGCGCAAGAGCCTGGAGGGGCAGCAGCAGTGGGGCAGAATCATGAGCTATATAGAGGAGACTCTCGGCGGGCTCCGTATCATCAAGGCTTTCAATGCCGAGGGAAAGGTGGAACATAGATTTCACGAGGCGACACAGCTTTTCTATACTCTCAGCAACAGAGTGATGCGTCGGCAGGCTCTCGCTCATCCTATGAGTGAGTTTCTCGGTACTGTCACCATAGCGATTGTGCTTTGGTTCGGCGGCTCGCTGATTCTTCACCACAATGGCGGTATAGACGCGCCAATGTTTATCTACTACATGATTATTTTCTACAGCATCATAAATCCCGCCAAGGATCTGAGCAAGGCGATGTACTCCATTCAGAAAGGTCTTGCATCCCTGGAGAGGGTGGATAAGATTCTGTCTGCGCGCAATCCTATCGCAGATCCTCCACATCCCAAAACTCTGCCTGCCGACTGCGGCGAGGTCAGATATGAAAATGTTACTTTCGGTTATGATCCGGAAGTGCCCGTCGTTAAGAATGCAGACCTGGTTATCCGTCCCGGAGAGACAGTGGCGCTGGTGGGGCAGAGCGGTAGCGGCAAGTCAACTCTCGCCGACCTTTTGCCGCGTTTCTATGACGTTAATTGTGGCTCTATCAAGATAGGAGGCACCGACATACGTGATTTGAAAGTGCATGACCTGCGGTCGCTCATGGGTAATGTGAATCAGGAAGCAATATTGTTCAACGATACTTTCTACAACAACATAACCTTCGGGGTCAAGAATGCTACTATGGAGCAGGTTATAGAAGCCGCGAAGGTTGCTAACGCCCATGAATTTATCATGGCTTCGGAAGACGGCTACGATACAAATATAGGAGACCGCGGTTGCAAGCTCTCCGGCGGTCAGCGTCAGCGCATTTCAATTGCGCGCGCCATTCTCAAAAATCCTCCGATACTGATTCTTGACGAGGCTACTTCTGCACTTGACAGCGAGAGCGAGTATCTTGTGCAGCAAGCGCTTGACAGGCTGATGAAGGATCGTACCACTCTTGTGATCGCTCACAGGCTATCAACTATCAAAAACGCTACCCAGATTTGCGTGATGAATGAAGGCGAGATTGTTGAGCGTGGAACGCATGATGAGTTGCTTGCGCTAAACGGTGTCTATTCAAAGCTCGTTGAGATGCAGAATGTTAATTCTTAATCTGGCGGTTATGAGTCGGTTGGATGTCATTATGATTGCGGTATGCATTGCCGGATGTGTGCTGTTCACTGGGTGCAAAGGCGCTAAAATGAGCGTTGCGGACGAGCAGATGGCTCGCGGAGAATATTTTGAAGCGGCGGCGACATACCGCAAGATTTACAATAAGCTCAAGAAGCCTTCGGAGCGTGCTCTCCGAGGAGAAGTGGCATATAAGCTCGGAGTTGCGCACAGCAAGCTCAATCAGAATGCGAGAGCTGCCGGAGCGTTCCGCAATGCGTTGCGTTACGGCTATCCGGATTCTCTGCTATATCGCCATATAGCCAAGGCTTTGCACGCCGACGGGCGCTATGGTGAGGCGGCTGAGGCATATCGTCAGTATCTCATGATGGCTCCGGATGATGAGAGCGCGAAATCAGGGCTAAGGGGAGTGACCCTCGCTGATAGGATGAAGGCTAATCCTACCCGCTATAAGGTGGCGAATGCCAAGCTGTTCAATTCCCGCCGGAGTGATTTTGCTCCTGCTCTTCAGGGTGACAAGTTGTATATCACCACGACTAACGAGAAGGTTACGGGAAATGCTAAAAGCGAAGTTACCGGTGTGAAGCGCGGAGACATCTGGGAGGTTAGTAAGGATGAGCATGGCAAGTGGCAGCGTCCGGAGCCTGTAAAAGGGGAGCTTAATACGGAAGCCGACGAAGGCATAGTTTCATTTTCGCCGGACGGCAGGCTGATGTATTTCACGAGGGCGAAGAGAAGACAGGATGCTGATACAAAGGTTGAAATCATGACTTCGGCGCGCAGCGATGCCTCATGGAGCGAGGCACGTTCTCTTGATCTTATCGAGGACACTGTGTATAATTACGGTCATCCGTCAGTTACCCCCTCCGGCAAATATATCTATTTTATTTCCGACCGTCCCGGCACATACGGAGCCACGGATATATGGCGCATGAATATGGATGCGAAAGCCGGTTCCTTGCCTGAAAATCTCGGTCCCGCTATAAATACGTCCGGCAGAGAGATGTTTCCGTACGCCTTCAGCGACAGCATTCTGTATTTCTCTTCCGACGGACTCCCAGGAATGGGAGGTCTCGATATATTCAAGGCACAGCTCACTCCCGCCGGTGCATGGAAAGTTACAAATATGGGTGTGCCTGTCAATTCCGCCGCAGATGATTTCGGAATTACCTTCTATCCCGGCAAAGAATCAGGATATTTCAGCAGCGGGAGGGGAGATGCACGCGGCTACGACCATATCTACTCATTTGAGTTGCCTGATCTCAAGGTGGTTATAACCGGAACGGTTACTGACTTCGAGGAGGAGCCGATTGCCGGAGCGAGGATAAGAATCATAGGTAAAGACGGCTCAAACCGCCGGGCTGTGAGCCGCGATGACGGTACATTCTCATTTGATCTTGAGAGAGGTGTGAGCTATGTGATGCAGGCTGGCGCCAAAGGCTTTCTGAATGCCCGCCAGGAGTTTATGACCGATACAGCGGAGCAGGATGCCGAGTATCAGATTGATTTCATGCTTGCATCGCTGACTGTGCCCAATGTAGTGGAAAATATATTCTACGATTATAATAAGGCGACCTTGCGTCCGGAATCGGCTGTCGCTCTCGATTCGCTTGCGCAGATTCTGCGTGATAATCCCGGAATAACGGTGGAAATGTCTTCTCACACCGATCGTGTGGGTTCTGATGCATATAATGACCGTCTGTCGGAGAGCCGTGCCAAATCGGTTGTCGATTATCTGATTGCGGCAGGAATAGAACCGGCGCGCCTCAACTGGAAAGGTTATGGCAAGACTCAGCCTAAAAAAGTGACGAAGCGTATCGCCCGGCTGTATCCGCAGTTCAAGGAGGGCGAGACCCTTGACGAGGACTATGTCAACACCCTCTCGGATGAGGATAAGGCTGCGGCAGACCAGATTAACCGTCGCACGGAGTTTAAGGTAACATCCACCGATTTTGAATCACCACTTTAGATGCTGTGAATACAGAATTCAGAACACCGGTTGCTCCGCTGACCCGTAAGGGTCTTATTTCTCATGCTACCCCGCTCCTTCTGCTGGGTAGCTGCTTCGCGTCAAATATCGGTGCGAGGTTGCAAAGGGATATGTTTGACGTGACTGTCAATCCTTTCGGCACTCTATACAATCCGGCAAGCATTGCGGCGGCCTGCGGGCGAATAGCCGCCGGTACGCATTTCACTGAAGACGATATAGTTGAAGGTAATGGTTGCCTTCACTCATGGCATTGTCACTCATCTCTGTCGGCAAAAACTCATGATCGCGGGGAATATCTGTCAACTCTAAATCGTTTGGTTGACAGGATGCAAGCCGATATGTGCAATATAGGCGTTGCGATACTCACTTTCGGCACAAGGCACGTGTATCGTTTGAATTCAAATGGTATGGTTGTGGCAAACTGTCATAAGTTCCCTGCGGCGGAATTTGATGAGCTGGACATGGATGTGGAGCAATGCACCGGTTGTATTGAAAAAGCTATCGCCGCTCTCCGTTCAATCAATCCCGATATGAGAATAGTCCTGACGGTCAGCCCGGTGCGATATGTAGGGGAGGGGCTGCACAACAGCGCGTTGAGCAAATCCACACTCCTTATTGCCTGTGACTCGGTGTGTACCCGATATGAAGGGGTCATATACTTTCCCTCATACGAAATAATGATGGATGACTTGCGCGACTATCGTTTCTATGCGTCGGATATGAAGCATCCGAGCGATGTTGCGGTCGATTATATTTACTCGATCTTCTCAGAATCTTTTTTTGACAGCCACACGGTTGAAATATCCGACCGGTGCCGCAGATTGTCGGCTCGGCTGGCTCACCGTTCATTATCCGGTCAGCCTGATGAACGGTTTGAAAAACAGACTTGCGAAATAGCGGAAAGGCTTATTGCCGAACATCCCGAGTTAACCGATGTAGTAAACAAAATTTTACCCCGATGACATATACAGTTGAAGAAATCGCGGAGATAATTAAAACTACCGCAAATGTCAATCATAAAGATGAAATTTCGGTGTTGCTCACCGATAGCCGTTCGCTCACATTTCCGGAGCGCACGCTTTTCTTTGCACTTGAAACACGCAATAATGACGGTCACCGCTATATGCGTGAGCTATATGACAAAGGTGTGAGAAATTTTGTGGCACGCTACTTGCCGGATGATATGAGAGAGGTGAGCGATGCCAATATCTTTATTGTCAAGGATGTTGTGCGCGCCTTGCAGACAATCGCGCGCACTCACCGCAAACGGTTTGAAGCACCGGTGATAGGTATCACAGGTAGCCGTGGCAAAACCACCGTCAAGGAGTGGCTGTATCAGCTTCTTGCTGATGATTTCAATATCGTACGCAGTCCGCGGAGCTATAATTCTCAGATAGGTGTGCCTCTTTCCATCTGGGAGATGAATGAGGATACCACTCTCGGCATATTCGAAGCGGGAATCTCTCTGCCGGATGAAATGACCGCTCTTCAGACAATAATCAAGCCTAATATCGGAATCATAACCAACATAGGCTCGGAGCATACCGATGGTTTTAGCTCAGACCGGGTGAAATGCGCCGAAAAGGTTATTCTGCTACGCGACTGTGACTGCATTATCTATTGCGGGGATGACCCTGTTATAAGTGAGGCGGTTGCCGAGGCTTGCATTCCTGCTAAGGAGATAGCCTGGTCTATGATAGACAGTGATCGCCCGCTATTCATCTCTACAATCACCCGCCACAGGGAGAATACCCGCATTGATTATTCCTACCTCAGAAAAGATGGTTCGGTTACAATTCCTTTCACCTCCGAGGCTGACATTCAGAATGCTATTCACTGTCTTGCAGTGATGCTCTATCTCAATCGCCCGGAAGATGTCACGGCGGCGAGAATGGAAGCCTTGTCACCGGTAGGCACGAGAATCCAGGTGATGGAGGGTGTGAACAACAGTCTGATTATCTACGATGCTTACACATCCGATTTAAATTCACTTGCTCCTGCACTTGACTTTATGGCTCGGCGTCGCACCCGTTCGCGCTCCACCACAGCGATAATCAGTGATGTGATGCATGAAACCCTTGAGCCGGCACGTCTCTATAAGGAGGTGGCGAAGTTGCTTGCGAGCAAGGGCATAGAGCGAGTTATCGGAATCGGTGAGGAAATCAGCTGTCACAGCCGCTTCTTCCCTGCCGACAGCCGTTTCTTCCCGTCAACTTCCTCTTTTCTTGCCGAGATGAGTGCCGGTGATTTCGAGAGGGAACTGGTGCTTGTAAAAGGAGCCGCTCAATTCCATTTCGACCTGATTGCGGAGATGCTTGAGGCGCGACGTCATGAAACCGTGCTTGAAGTCAATCTTGATTCTATGGTTAGCAACTTCAATACGTTCCGGGCTATGCTGCGGCCTACCACAGGCATAATCGCTATGGTCAAGGCATCCGGCTATGGTGCGGGTTCGTTCGAACTTGCCAAGACTCTCCAGAGTCAGGGGGCGGCATACCTTGCCGTGGCGGTGCTTGACGAAGGTGTCGGTCTCCGTCAGGCTGGAATTACCATGCCTATCATGGTGCTCAATCCGAGAGTGGTGAATTATAAGACAATGTTTGCCTACAATCTTGAACCGGAAATATACAGCTTTGATATTCTGCGCGAAATAATTGCCGAAGGAGAGAAGTACGGTATGATAGATTACCCCGTACATATCAAACTTGATACCGGTATGCATCGTCTCGGATTTACAGAGAATGATCTGCCCGAACTTATCTCGCTGCTAAAGCATCAGAAAGCGGTGAAGCCGATGTCGCTTTTCAGTCATCTGGCTACTGCCGACTGCCCGGACCTCAACGACTACACAATGATGCAGCTCACCACATTTGACCGCTGGTGCACAACGATTGAGAAGGAGTTCAACCACAGGATTATGCGCCACATCCTTAATTCCGCGGGTATTATCCGTTTCCCGGAATATCAATATGATATGGTGCGTCTTGGAATAGGGTTGTATGGCATTCCGGTACTCAACGACGGCTCTGAGGACGCTCTCAAGCAAGTGTCTTCACTCCACACTGTCATTATCTCGATCAAGGAGTGGCAGGCGGGCACGAAAATCGGCTACGGCAACAAGGGGTCTCTTGACCGTCCGTCACGTATCGCCACTCTACCGGTGGGCTATGCCGATGGCATTGACCGTCATCTGGGTAACGGAGTGATGAAAGTGTGGATTAACGGCACACGTTGCCCGACAGTGGGAAATATCTGCATGGATGCCTGTATGGTAGATGTGACAGACGCCGACTGTGAAGTCGGCGACCGTGTAGAGATTTTTGGTGATAATGTCCATGTGTCGGAACTGTCCGATGCGCTCGGCACGATTCCCTATGAGATTCTCACATCCGTGTCCACCCGCGTTAAACGAGTGTATTTCCGAGAGTGACGGATAGCTTTTCAGGCAGTCCTTAGCGGATGCGGTCGTAAGAGCGCAGCAGCTTCTGGTCGTGGCTCACACCGCGATATGCTCCGAAGAGTGCGATTTCTGCCGCTATCAGAAGCAGACCGCCGCCACCCCATACCGTGCGGATTGCCACATCAGGATTGGTATCGGAATATCCGGCTGTAAGGTAGTAGATTACCACGCCTATGCAAGCGCCTATCAGAAGTGCGGAGAGCGCGATGAGTGCTTTCTGACCGGAGAGCGACTTGAATGAGAAAATCGCTATAAGCATCGTGAGGAGTGACAGTGATACCGGAATGATTAGGCTGAGTCCCTGGTTGAGACCGGTAAGACCTTGCTCCAGAACCTCGTTGGAGGGTTTTATTGTGTCAATTCCGTAGCCGAACGGAACGAAGAAAAATGCAACCATTAAGCCGATTGCAATAATCAGGTAGAGGGTTTGAATACGTTGAATCATAGTTGAAGTGATTTTAAATTTTGATTATGTTTCTACAAAGGTAAACAAATAACTCACCCCAAATGGATATTTTTACTATATTTGTAGTATCACTTTTAACATTTTAAAGCATGAATCAGTCCAAGCCGTTAATATTTATCAGCAATGACGACGGTGTAGATGCACCGGGTTTGCGTCACCTTATCGAGTGTGTCAGTTATATGGGAGAGGTGATTGCGGTAGCGCCTTCCGCGCCACGCTCGGGGCAGTCATCGGCTATCACTGTTGACGCGCCGTTGCGCATCACTCCTTGCCCGGGATTTGACGGAGCAAAAGTCTATTCAGTGAGCGGCACTCCAGTCGATTGTGTGAAGCTCGGACTTCATGCGCTTGTCAACCGTAAGCCGGATATCATGCTTTCCGGTGTCAATCACGGCTCGAATTCAGGCAACAGTGTCATATATTCCGGCACGATGGGTGCAGCTATGGAGGCTTGTATGGTAGGCATCCCGGCAATCGGCTTCTCTCTTCTGCATCATTCGATTGAGGCTGATTTCTCGCAGACCACACCTTATATAATAAACTTCACTAAAAAAGTGCTTGAAAACGGACTCCCTGATCAGGTATGCCTCAATGTGAATATTCCGGCTAAATGTGTGCCGAAAGGATTCAAGATAGTCAAGGCGGCGCGCGGTTACTGGACGGAAGAATACGCCGAGTATGCCGACCCCTCCGGCAAACCGTTCTACTGGCTCACCGGGCGGTTTGTGAATACAGAACCGGATAACCCTGACACTGATGAGTATTGGCTGCAGCGTGAATATGTGTCTGTTGTGCCTGTTCGTCCCGATCAGACCGATTCGGATGCTATTTCCCGGATATCCGATCTGCTATGCCGGTAATAGAAATCACTTCACTTGACAGCCCTGAGGTTGCGCTGTTCGCTTCGATGACTGAGGCACAACTCAGAGCGAGTGTGGATGCGGAAAACGGAATCTTCATAGCGGAAAGTCCGAAAGTGATAGCCGTGGCGCTGACGGCAGGATATAAGCCTGTCGCGTTGCTGTGTGAGAAGAAGCATATATGTGGCGATGCGGCTGAGATTATAGCGCGATGTCCCGATATTCCCGTATATACTGGTGACAGGGAATTGCTTGCGGCGCTGACCGGTTATACTCTTACTAGAGGTGTGCTGTGCGCGTTTGAGCGTAAACCGTCACGATCTGTTGAGGATGTATGCGCGGGTGCCACACGTGTCGTGGTGATTGACGGAGTCTGTGACACCACCAATATAGGCGCGATATTCCGGAGCGCTGCCGCATTAGGTATAGATGCGGTGCTGCTTACTCCCACATCATGTGATCCGCTCAACCGTCGGTCGATCAGGGTGTCTATGGGCTCTGTTTTCCTTGTGCCCTGGACATGGATAGACACCGGTGTCAGTCAGCTCAAGCGTCTTGGATTCAAGACTGCGGCTATGGCGTTGCGTGATAATTCAGTCTCGATTGATAACCCCTCGCTGTGTGCCGAGCCGAAACTTGCCATAATCATGGGGACGGAAGGTGACGGACTATCTGATACCGTAATAGATTCCGCCGACTATGTTGTTCGTATTCCTATGAGTCACGGTGTGGATTCTCTCAATGTTGCCGCTGCCTCCGCAGTCGCCTTCTGGCAACTCCGCCCCAATTCACATAGTTAATGATTTACAATTATGATTCCTAAGAAATCTGCATACTTGAAAGTTTTCGGCATCTTTCTGCTTATGATTGCGGCAGAGAGTGCTGTCATGGTTCTCATTAAGAGTTATCTGAGCGGTAATGATATGGCAACTGATGCCGCATTGTTGATTCTCAGGATAGTGCTGGTTGCGTTGTATATTCTATCATGGATTTGGCTCAGGCGTAGATTGAAAGCTATTGAAAGTTGACTAATTACATAAATAGATAACTAAATATCCGGACTCGCGAATCCCGATAGATTATTGTCCGTAATTATGTAGGACAACGTGAAATGAATAATACAAACGAAGTTTAAAAGTTATTGGAGAAAAAATAGTAATTTCGCGCATTGAAATTCTTTTATTTATAAGATTATGGCAACCACATTGGTCAAAACCGACTACAATTTCCCTAAACAGACAAGTGTGTATCACGGCAAAGTGCGTGATGTGTATGATATTGACAATGAGCTACTCGTGATGGTGGCTACCGACAGAATCTCGGCGTTTGACGTGATTCTGCCTGAGGGAATTCCCTACAAGGGACAGGTGCTGAACCAGATTGCCACTTATTTTCTTGAGGCTACAGCCGATATAGTTCCCAACTGGCGCCTCGCCACTCCCGATTCTATGGTTACCGTGGGCTACAAAGCCGAGGGATTCAAAGTGGAGATGATTATCCGCGGATATCTCACAGGCAGCGCATGGCGCGATTATAAGTCAGGCGTACGCTCTATTTGCGGTGTCACTCTCCCGGAGGGTATGAAAGAAAACCAGAAATTTCCCGAACCGATCATCACCCCTACAACCAAGGCGGATGCCGGACACGATGAAAATATATCCAAAGAGGAGATTATCGAGCGCGGTATAGTCAGCGCGGAGGACTACGCCGTTATGGAAGACTATACCCGCAAGCTCTTCAAACGCGGTACCGATATGGCAGCAGAGAAAGGGCTGATACTCGTTGATACGAAATATGAGTTCGGTAAGCTCGACGGAAAAGTAATTCTTATTGACGAAATCCACACTCCCGACTCTTCACGCTATTTCTATGCCGACGGCTATGAGGAGAGATTTGAAAAAGGGGAGCCTCAGCGCCAGCTCAGCAAGGAGTTCGTACGTCAGTGGCTTATCGACCACGGCTTCATGGGACAGCCCGGTCAGAAAGTGCCCGAAATGACTCCTGAGTTCTGCGAAAGCGTGTCAGCAAGATACATCGAACTCTTCGAGCAGGTAACCGGTCAGCCGTTTGTAAAAGCCGATGAGAGCGATCTCAACCGCCGCATCGAGGTAAATGTGCTTGACTGTCTGAATAATCTCAACCGCTGAACTTCCACAGTGGATTGTGAGGAGATAACTCCGTATAGCGACCGGCGCGACAAGACGGGTCAGGTAAGGGAGATGTTTGACAACATTGCCCCTGCCTATGATTTCATGAACCGCGCCATGACCCTTGGCATTGACAGGCGTTGGCGGCGCATCATGGTTGATACACTTGCACGGCATGGTGCCGTGGATATTCTTGATGTGGCAACCGGCACAGGCGATGTGGCAATTCAGATAGCGCGGACAATTCCCGCATCAATACTCACCGGCATAGACCTGTCTGAAAATATGATTGAGATGGGTCGCAAGAAGATAGCCGATGCCGGTTTGAGCGAGAGGATCACCCTTGTGCAGGGAGATTGCCTTGAGCTACAGATGCCCGACAACAGCTTCGATGCAGTGACAGTAGCATACGGGGTGCGTAATTTCAGCGACTTGCGTAAAGGCTACCGACAGATGGCTCGCGTGCTCCGTCCCGGCGGACTGCTTGCCGTTCTTGAGCTATCCACTCCGCGGTCACCGCTTGTGCGTCCTTTCTATAATATATATACAAGGTGTATCATTCCCGCTGTTGGCAGGCTAGTGTCTAAAGATTCGAGCGCCTATACCTATCTGCCCAAGAGTATCGAGGCGGTGCCGCAGGGTGATAATATGCTTGCGCTGATGCGCGAGGCGGGACTGACCGATGCGCATTGCCGCCGCTTCACATTCGGAGTATGCACTCTATACACCGCCGTCAAACCGAAATAACAAACCAATCATTTATAAAATGAAAACAACTAAAATTGCAATCGCTATGGCTGTAGCGCTTTCTGCAACCGGGGCTGCTTCCGCTCAGGAACATCTCAAAAGCCTCGATCTCAAGAATTGTGACACTTCGGTAGCTCCCGGCACCGATTTCTATCAGTATGTAACCAAAGGATGGCAGCAGGCTCATCCTCTCACCGCCGAATATGCCCGCTACGGACAGTTCAATGTTCTCAATGACTCATCGGAGCAGAGAGTGAAGGATATTGTGCTAAATCTCGGAGCCTCGAATCCCGAACCCGGATCTGTGGCATTCAAGGTTTCAACCATCTATAACCTCGCCATGGACTCTGTGCGCCGCAACGCAGAAGGCGCGAAACCTATCCTCGCCGACCTCAAGAAAATCGAAGATACTCCCGAGAGCGGTATGGAAGACCTCTTGATGTGGATGCACGGTAATTTTGCAAGCCCCTTCTTCAGCGCAGGTATTCAGGAAGACCTTTCCAATTCATCCGAGTATGCGATGTATATCGGTGGCGGCGGTATGTCGCTTCGTGACCGTGACTACTATCTGAAGGACGACAAGCGAAACAAGGAGGTTCGTGAGGCGTTCAAAAAGCTCGTCGATACCCAGATGCGCAATGCCGGCTACTCCAAGAAAGACGCAGCGAGAATCGTTAAAAACGTGATGAAGGTTGAGACAGCTCTTGCCGATTCCGCATTTACAAGAGAGGAGAGCCGCAATCTTATCGCCATGAACAATCCCCGCACTTTCGCGCAGCTCAAGGAGTTGTATCCCAACATCAACTGGGATCGCTTCTTTATAGAGACTATGGGCATCGCCTCTCCTGAAAAGGTGATTGTTACAGAACTCAAATCGGTCAAGCGTGCCAACGATCTGTTGAAGTCGCTTACCACCCGTGAGATCAATGACTACTATCTGTGGAAATATGTTTCTCAGGCAGCCGGTGCACTAAGCGACAACTTCGCAGACGCTTCATTTGAGTTCAGCAAGGTGATGAGCGGTGTGCAGGAACAGCGTCCACGTTGGAAAAGAGCTCTCGGCGCAACCGAAGGAGCTATGGGCGAGGCTGTTGGTCAGCTTTATGTCGAGAAATATTTTCCCCAGTCTTCAAAAGACTATATGATCGGCTTGGTGGAGAATCTGCGCACAGCACTAGGAAAACATATCCTCAACCTCACCTGGATGAGCGATGAAACCAAGCTCAACGCGCTTAAGAAACTCAACGCTTTCACTGTGAAGATCGGTTATCCCGACAAATGGAAAGATTATTCAACACTGGTTATCGATCCCGCTCTGTCATACTACGAGAATATGCACAATGTAGGTATGTGGCATCAGAAGGAAACCTATGCGAAGTGGGGCAAACCTGTTGACCGCACAGAATGGGGTATGACTCCGCAGACCGTTAACGCCTACTATAATCCGCTGGCAAATGAAATCGTATTCCCCGCTGCTATTCTTCAGGCACCTTTCTTCGATCCCGAAGCAAGCGATGCTGAAAACTACGGCGGTATCGGTGTTGTTATCGGTCACGAAATGACTCACGGATTTGATGATCAGGGCAGACACTTCGATGCCGAAGGCAATATGACAGAATGGTGGACTCCGGAAGACGCCGAGGCATTCCAGAAACTCGCCGATGTGCTTGTGGCGCAGTTTGATGCGGTAGAGGTGCTTCCCGGTCTGAATGCAAACGGTCAATACACTCTCGGCGAGAACATCGCTGACCAGGGTGGTCTCCGTGTTGCAATGACAGCATTCCTTGACTCCCAGAAGAAAAAAGGAGTGGATGTGGCTACCACAAAAATCGATGGGCTTACTCCGGCTCAGGCGTTCTATATGAACTATGCCAATCTCTGGGCTCAGAATATCCGTGAGGCAGAGATGCGCTCGCTCACTCAGGGCGATGTTCACTCGCTCGGTTCAAACCGCGTGAATGTTACCCTCCGCAATCTCCAGCCGTTCTTCGAAGCATTCTCAATCAAAGAAGGTGACAAGATGTGGCGTCCGGTTGACGAGCGCGTGGTAATCTGGTAAAAACGCATGATTTTTTTCGGGGGAAGAGGCGATTTTTCCTCTTCCCCTGCAAAAAAATCTTCTGTTTTTTTATAAAATTTTGCACGAGTCAAAAAAAGTATCTATATTTGCACTCGCTTTTGTGAGGCCCATTCGTCTATCGGCTAGGACGCAAGATTTTCATTCTTGAAAGAGGAGTTCGATTCTCCTATGGGCTACAATAAATAATTAACTTATATTTTTAACGATAAAAATGGCAAATCATAAGTCATCAATCAAAAGAATCCGTCAGACAGAGTCGCGCCGCCTTCGCAATCGCTACTATGCCAAGACTGCCCGCAATGCCGTGCGCAATCTCCGCAAGATGACCGACGCTGCAGCTGCCGCCGAGACTTTTGTCAAAGTAACCAAGATGCTTGACAAACTCGCTGCTAAAAAAACTATCTCTAAAAACAAAGCATCTAACCTCAAGAGCAAACTTGCCCGCCACATCAACAAGCTCGGCAAGTAAGTGAGAGAGGTTTGACCGCCATAACTCATAGCGGGCCCATTCGTCTATCGGTTAGGACGCAAGATTTTCATTCTTGAAAGAGGAGTTCGATTCTCCTATGGGCTACATTTTTTCCCCCTTTTATTTTATAGTTGAAGGATGCGCCGTGAGGCGCTGTCTTTCAACTCTTTTTTTAGACTCTTTTCAACCATGGTTTCAAATGATATAAAATACCTGCTTGACAGTGAAGCTGCGAGAATCAACAACCCTGAGTTTATAGCTGACGATCCGGTGCAGTTTGCTCACCGTTTCACAGATCTGCGCGACATAGAGATTGCCTCGCTGCTCTGCGCCTCTATCGCGTGGGGCAACCGTAAGATGATATGCCGCGATTGCGACAAAATGCTAGCCCTGATGGATAACGAACCATACGCTTACATGATGGACAAGGGCTATGAGGATCTTCCCGATGAACTGAATATACACCGCACATTCTTTGCCCGGAATTTCAAGCATTTTCTGCGCGGACTCAGAGACATCTATTCCGCATGCGGCTCTCTTCAGGAATTTGCAAGGAAGCAGGGGATTCAGCACTCCACACACCCCTCGTGGAAGCTGGTTGAGAATATCAATGCCGCTCTTGCGGAGGCTAACTCCGGCAAAGGAGATTCCAGATGTCTGCCGCTGAATATGGATACAACCGCACTCAAGAGAGTGAATATGGCTTTGAGGTGGCTTGTGAGAAATGACGGAATTGTTGATCTCGGTGTGTGGGATGTTCTTAAACCGTCACAGCTTTATATACCGCTGGACGTGCATGTGGGTAATGTGGCGCGATCGCTTGAACTTGTTGACCGTAAGGCAAACGACCGCAAGACAGTGGAACAGCTCACAGACATTCTCCGCTCCATGCGTCCCGAAGATCCGGTTTTCTATGATTTCGCCCTCTTCGGTATCGGCATGGAATCCAAAGGCAAATAATTGGAGCTGATCTGACCTGTCGGATATTTCGGAGTATTCTTGACTTGTATATATCTATTTTCAATCAAAAAAGATATATTGAAGCACCTTTATTGCATAAAAGCGTTATCTTTGTGTACATACGAGATTATTTAGTGTGATTGAGTATTTTCTGACATATCTTAAATGCGAGCGAAATGCGTCCGTCAATACAGTGGAGGCATATCGGCGCGATCTGAATCAGTGGCGCGATTTTGTAGCTCCCGGCAAAGCTGATTTCGCTCCGGAGAAGCTGGATGCCGCCGCTCTCCGCCGTTGGGTTGTGGCAATAGCCCGAGGAGGATGCAGTCAGGCTACCGTGCGCCGGAAGGTGCAGACTCTCAGGGCGTTTTATCACTATATGATGCGTATGGGGTTCGTGCGCGAGAATCCTGCCGCCGATCTTACTCTTCCCAAGCTCCCAAAGCCACTGCCGGTGATTGTGCGTCAGGAGGAGACAAATGCGGCGATTGATTGCGGCATTGACGAGACTGACTTCGAGGAGGTGAGAGACCGACTGATTCTCAATATGCTATATTCAACCGGTATGCGATGCTCTGAACTGACCGGGCTGAAGGATGCGGCAGTTAACAGTCGCGGCGGTGAACTTAAAGTGCTTGGTAAGCGTAATAAAGAAAGAATAATACCTTTTGGTTCAGAAATGGCAATGATGATCGACAGCTATAGGGCATTGAGAAATGAGACCGTTCCGGTGAGGGCGGAGGAGTTTTTCGTGCGTCCGTCAGGTGAGCCTTTATACCGTAAGCTGGTGTACAATATCGTGCATAAGGCTCTGGGATCGGTAGCCCATGCATCTCGCCTGAGTCCCCACGTGATGCGTCATTCATTCGCCACGGATATGCTTAACAATGGCGCCGACCTAAATGCCGTTCAGCAGCTCCTCGGACATACCTCTCTCGCTACCACGCAGATATATACTCATATATCATATAAAGAGTTACAACAGAATTACCAACAGGCACATCCTCGTGCCACTAAAAAATGAAGACCATGGAAGTAAGAATTCAAGCAATCCATTTCGACATTGCCGAAAAGCTCACAGCGTTTATTAACAAGAAAGCCGAGCGCATTCAGCGTCATTTTCCTGACATCACCTCCGCCGATGTTATTCTCAAGGTTGTCAAACCCGAAACAGCTATGAACAAGGAGGCTGTGGTTGAGCTCACGGTTCCTCAGCAGGACAAAATGGTGGCAACCAAGACAGCCGACTCATTTGAAGAGGCTATAGATCTGTGTCTGGAGGCTCTTGAGCGGCAGCTTGAAAAGAAGAAAGCCAAGAAATAAGATTCCCGTTTTATAAACAGACAGGCTGCGTGTATTCGGCGCAGCCTGTCTGCTTTATATAAACTTGTAATAAATGCCGGGTATTCAGCGGCTTTTTATGCCTTGATTTCTTCTGCTTCGGTTATCTGAACTTCCGCAGTCTGCGGGGTCGCTATTGGCGCCGGGGTAGGCATGGCAGCTCCACTCATCGCCATTTCTTTCTCCTGCTGCCGCTTTTTCTTTTTCTTGACCTTAATCTGGTCAAAGCCTCTGCCATACACGCCGTTTACATTTGTCTGAGTGATGAAAGCATCATCATCTATGCTTTTTATAATGCGGTAGATGGATACAGCCTCGATGCGGCGGCACATCACAAGGAGCATTTTCACTTCCTGATGAGAGTAGCACCCCATTCCGTTGAAAGCGGTGCAACCGCGGTTTGCCTCCACATTAACTGCTTTTGCTATCGCTTCCCATTTCTTGGAGAAGATTGTGAACTGAACCGCCTGACGGTCACTGTTGATTACGAGGTCACACATATATCCGGTGAGCACAGTAACAAGAAGACCGTAAACGATTTCTCCGAGTGAATATCCGAGTACGAAGTATGCGGAGCCGACTATCACGCAGTCACACATCATCATCGTTCTGCCGATAGTAACATTGCTCACCTTGCTGACCATAGCCGCTACAATATCTGTGCCTCCCGACGAGCCGTTGTGGATAAATACCGTGCCGATACCTATTCCCATTATACATGAACCGAGTATAAGATTGAGCAGATGATCGTCTGGCAGAATATTTAGGTTGCTGAACATCGGCTGGAATAAATAAATCATCACCGAGAGCACTGTCATGCCGAAGAGAGTGCGGATAACAAATGTGCGGGCAACAATCTTAAACGCTATCACGAGTAGTATGAAATTGACCACATACATGGTTACACCTACCGGAATAGCCCATGGGAAAGCCCCTTTTTCTGCAATACGCTGTGTGGCGAAAAACACCACTGAGCCGAGTCCCGCCATGCCACCCATCACCACCTTCTGAGGGAGGATGAAAGCGGAGAATCCGAAGGCGTATAGCGCCAAACCAATGATTATGAAAAGGTAGTCGCGTACGCCTACCATAAGTTTGTTGCGTTTCTGTGTCATAATGGCATTAAGGGCATAAACAATGGAGCGAAAAGCTCCGTAAATCGCCGACAAAGTTAACACACGCCCTCCGTGTTTCAAAAAAAATTCCTCCCATTTTTTATCAGTTGGAAAGGTGGGAAACTTAGAGTGAAAGGCGGGTGAGCAGGGTGTATAGCCGGTGAAGGGGGAGACCCATGACGTTGTAGTAGCTTCCGGTGATTCCGGTCACTCCGATACATCCTATCCATTCCTGAATGCCGTAGGCTCCGGCTTTGTCAAAGGGTTGGTATGTGGATACGTACCATTCTTTTTCGTTGTCGGTAAGCCGGGCAAATGATACTTCGGTGACTGCCGAAAAGCTCATGACGGTAAAGGGTGTTTTTATCGCCACACCGGTTATGACTCTGTGGGTCGAGCCGGAGAGTTCCGAGAGCATTTCAAGAGCCTCGGCGGAGTCACTCGGTTTGCCAAGCACCTTATTTCCGACAACCACGACAGTATCGGCGGTGATAACGAGCGTGTTGTCACCGAAATCACAGGCTTCAGCCTTTTTGCGTGCAAGATATTCGGGAATGTATTCCACAGGGGTTTCCGGCGGATAGTCTTCGTTGTCAACCGGGGCGGGCATTACCTCAAACCGGAGTCCGAGCATCGACAACAGCTCTTTGCGGCGCGGTGAGGCACTCGCAAGGACAATACGATATTTCTGAAGATGAGAGAGGGGATTGACAGGTGCCATAATTATAATATAGTGTTACCAATGGAATGCATCTTCGTGTTCGAGCCAGAGATTCCGTGCTTTGAGAATCTGTTCGAGGAGGTCGCGCGCAACTCCCTGACCGCCTGCAACCGGTGAGATGTATCGTGCCATGCGTTTGACATCTGTCGCGGCATCGGCGGGAGCTACTGGGAGCCCTACCGCACTCATAGGTGGTATATCGGGAATGTCATCTCCTACAAATGCAATCTCTTCGGGGGCAAGCCCATGAATTTTCATCCATTTTTTCAGTACCGGCAGTTTTTCGGATGCATTGAGATAAATGTCAGTTATGCCGAGCGGTGCCATTCTCTGCCTGACGGAATAGCAGTCCGCACCGGAAATGATTGCAATCTTGAGTCCACGCTTTGCTGCGAGTCGCATGGCGAATCCGTCTTTGACATTAGCCATACGGAGCAGCGAGCCGTCCGGTGCGATTGGAATTGTTGACGGCGAAAGCACTCCGTCAATGTCAAATACGATTCCTTTGATTAGCGAAAGGTTGTAGTTTATTGCGCTCATACGATAAAAAAAGCCGACGCTGCAT
>CAMWUZ010000010.1 GCA_947177595.1 uncultured Porphyromonadaceae bacterium
TGGGGCAACCCATCCCGGTTCGATCCCGGGTCCGGGTACTGAATTGAGGATTCTCACCACGAGAGTCCTCTTTTATTTTTTATCATCTTAGCTCATAGATAACTTATTTGTGGTAGGAGATATATTAAAAAATATGGAGGTGTGGGTTGCGGATTTGGGTTTGTTAGTTATCTTTGCAATAATGATTGACCGCGAGGACATAGATGCTTGCGTTGCCGCGCTGAGGCGTGGTGGCGTAATTGTTTATCCGACAGACACTGTTTGGGGTATCGGTTGCGATGCTACCAACAGTGCGGCAGTGCGGCGGGTGTTTGAAATCAAGCGTCGTGCCGATGCCAAGGCTCTCATCAGCCTTGTGAGTGACGAGGCTATGCTTGAGCGCTGGGTTGACGATATTCCGGAGGTGGCTTTTGAGCTGATAGAAGCAGCGGTGAATCCGATGACGATAGTCTATGACCATCCGGTAGGGCTGGCTCCGGAGCTCCTTGCCGAGGACGGTAGCGCGGCTCTCCGTGTTACCGGTGATTCTTTTTGTCAGGCGTTGTGCCGTGCACTGCGCAAGCCGCTCGTTAGTACCAGCGCCAATATCAGCGGGAGTACCGCTCCGCGGAGCTATGCCGGTATAAGTGCGGAGATTCTTGAATCGGCGGACTATGTGGCTCTTACCCGCAGGGAGGATTGCCGCGCCGCAAAACCTTCCACTGTCATCAAGCTGGGCAGCGGCGGTCTGATAAGCGTTATTAGAAAATAGTGGCATGGGGGTAGAGAAAAAATCACTTAAAGAGCGGCTTCATGATAGCTTCATGAGCTTCCTGCTGTGGCGTGAGAAGCATGTGACAGAGAAGACCTTTGTGGTGATTCTTTCTCTCATAGTAGGTACACTCGGAGGCTTCGCGGCTCTTATTCTGAAGACTCTTATCCATTTTATAAGTTCTCTTCTCACATCTCACCTCGCTATCAATGAGGGCAACTATCTCTACTTCATCTATCCGGTGGTGGGCATCCTCATCACGGTGCTGTTTGTCAGATATGTGGTAAGGGACAATATCAGCCACGGTGTCACAAAGGTGCTGTATGCCATCTCCCAGAACAAGAGCCGCCTGAAGCGGCATAATATGTACAGCTCCATGCTTGCCAGCTCAATCACCATAGGCTTCGGCGGATCGGTGGGAGCTGAGGGTCCGATAGTATATACCGGAGCAGCGATAGGCTCTAATCTCGGGTCATGGATGCGTATGCCGCCGAGAGTGCTTATGATCCTGGTGGGTTGTGGTGCGGCAGCCGGCATCGCCGGTATCTTCAAGGCACCGATAGCCGGTATGCTGTTCACTCTGGAGGTGCTGATGATAGACCTGACCACGGTGAGCGTTATGCCGCTTCTCATCTCATCGATCACCGGAGCTACTATCGCATATGTTTTCACCGGCTACGATGTTGAGTTTTTTTTCATTCAGAGCGAGCCGTTTGTAACCGGGGCAATACCTTTCGTGATACTGCTCGGGGTGTTCACAGGGCTCGTATCGCTCTACTTCACGCGAGTGATGAACATGATGGAAAACTATTTCGGCTCTATCAAAAGCCGGTTTGCCAAGCTGTGTGTGGGCGGGGCTATTCTGTCAAGCCTCATATTCATTTTTCCTCCGCTCTACGGTGAGGGCTATGGCGCAATCATAAGCCTTCTCGGTGGAGATGTCGGCAGTATTCTTGACAGCTCGCTTTTCTATGCGGACCGCGACAATGTGTGGTTCATTCTGGTGTTTATCGGGCTGATTATCCTGACAAAAGTATTCGCCACCTCGGCTACCAACGGTGCCGGAGGAGTGGGCGGAACATTCGCCCCCTCGTTGTATGTAGGATGTATGGCAGGATTCTTTTTCGCTTCGCTCACCAACCATCTTTTCGGTCTTGACCTGTCTGTGAAAAACTTCGCTCTGATGGGGATGAGCGGTGTGATGAGCGGTGTGATGCACGCGCCTCTCATGGCGATCTTCCTCACAGCCGAGCTGACAGGCGGCTACGAACTGTTTCTACCGCTGCTGATTGTGAGCACACTTAGCTACGGTACCATAAAAATGTTTGAGCCGTACAGCATCTATGCAATGCGTCTCGCGCAGCGCGGAGAGCTGCTGACCCATCACAAGGATAAAGCGGTGCTTACACTGCTGAAAATAGACAATGTGATTGAAACGGATTTCATGACGGTGAATCCGGACATGAGCCTGAAGGAGATGGTCGAGGTGATATCCAAGAGCAACCGCAATCTCTTCCCGGTGGTTGATAGTGATAACGGGCGTCTGCTCGGAGTTGTTCTTCTGGACGAGATCAGAAACATAATGTTCCGCCCGGATCTCTACCGCCGTATGTATGTGCGCACATTTATGAGCACTCCGCCGGCAAGTATCGAGGTGGGCAGCAGTATGGAAACAGTGATGAAAACCTTTGATGACACCGGCGCATGGAATCTGCCGGTGGTGGAAAACGGCAGATATGTGGGTTTCGTGTCAAAGTCAAAGATTTTCAACTCCTATAGGCGCGTGCTTCGCCACTATAGCGAAGACTGATATCAGTCTTCGCCGTCAAAGGTTAGCGTGCGGCTTCCGTCAGGATTGACCGTGATTTTCACATCAACAGTGTCATCAGGCAGAATATCAGCGATTTTTTCAGGCCACTCGAGCAGGCATAGTGCCCCCGAGTCAAAATAGTCTTCCACCCCTATGTCAAACGCCTCCTCGATATTTTCTATTCTATAGAGGTCGAAATGATATATGAGTTCAGCGGTGGTATCTGAGCGATATTCGTTTATGATAGAAAATGTTGGAGATCCCGCGAAATCTTCATCGACTCCCAATTCCTTGCATAGGGCTGAGATAAAAGTGGTTTTTCCCGCTCCCATCTCACCGCTGAATGCATATACGGTGCGGTCGTCCATGAGAGATGCAAATTCTTTTGCCGCGCGCGGCAGGTCGTCGGTCGAAGCTATTGTAACAGTATGTTTTGCCATATTCGGATGATTGTATGTTGATCTATTGTTTGGGTGTGAGAGTCACTAAGGGCACCAGCATCTCCTGCATGGATATGCCTCCGTGCTGAAAAGTGTCGCGGTAGTGCTGCGCATATCGGTTGAAATTCGTAGGATAGGCAAAGAAATCTCTGCCGCGCGCAAAAATGTAGGAGGATGAGATACCGGGTGAGGGGAGACCGAATTCAGCGGCATCCCTTACCTCAAGCACCTTGCCGGGGTCCACTCCGAGATTTTTGCCTACCTTATATCTGAGATTTGAGTTTATATCCCTGTCAGCTCCCACTTTTACGGGATTATCCACTCTGATAGTGCCGTGGTCGGTGGTGAGAACAACCGTATCGCCTGTGCGCGCAATAGCTTTGAAGAGTTCGCTCAGAGGTGAATGCAGAAACCATGAGCCTGTTATGGATCGGTATGCCGCATCGGTCGAGGCGAGTTCGCGCACAGCCTTCGATTCTGTGCGCGCATGGCTGAGCATATCTATGAAATTAAGCACTACCGCATTCAGGTCGTTGTTTCTGAGATCACTGATTCTTGCAGTCATGCGGGCGCAGTTCTCGGAATCATTGATTTTTGAATATGATATGCGGTAATCGCGGCGCATCCGCTGCATGAAGCCTTCTATCAGAGGTTCCTCATTAAGATTCTTACCCTCCTCGCTCTCCTCATCCACCCATAGCTGCGGAAACTGCGCGGCAATCTGCCGGGGAAGCAAGCCTGAAAATATAGCGTTGCGGCAATATTGCGTCGCTGTAGGCAATATAGAGCAATACAGCTCGCTGTGGATATTGAAAATGTCGCCGAGCAGGGGACTCACTGCCACCCATTGGTCGTAGCGGAAGTTGTCAATCACGATGAGCCACACTTTTTTACCCTCGTCAAGCAACGGCATGACCTTTTCACGCATAATGCGGTGACTCATCATCGGCGCTGACTCGGGTGACGCTATCCATGACGCGTAATTGCGTTCTATGAATTTGGCGAATGAAAAGTTTGCCTCGTTGATCTGGCTCAGTAGCATATCAGCCATCTCCGCTGCCGCTCCCGGTGCCTCAAGCTCTGTCTGCCTGAAAACCAACTTGCGGTAGAGCTCACACCAGTCGGCAAACGAGGTTGCCGAGTATGTAAGGGAGGATATGCGGGCGAATTCATCGCGATAGGAGTTGAGCGACTGTTGCGCGACAAGAGTAGAGGAGTGCAATATCTTCTTGATTGACAGTAGGATCTGATTGGGATTCACCGGCTTGATGAGATAGTCGGCTATTTTGCTCCCCACAGCTTGGTCCATGATGTTTTCCTCCTCGCTTTTGGTTATCATGATCACCGGCAGATGAGGTTTTGCCTCCTTGAGTCTTGCAAGTGTTTCAAGTCCGGTGATGCCGGGCATATTTTCATCGAGAATCACAAGGTCGAAAGGGGTGGTATCGGCGTAATGCAGTGCATCCACACCGCTGTTTGCCGTCACCACTTCATACCCTTTTGACTGAAGGAACATTATGTGGGGTTTGAGCAGGTCTATCTCATCGTCCGCCCAGAGTATTTTAGGTCTTGTTTCGCTCATTCTTCTTCCTGTTCATTGGATCCGTACATCTCCTCCTCGTCAGGGTACTCGTCCGGCGAGAGCACCGCCTCATGCACTCCGCGCGAAGCAGCATCTTCAGCGGCACGGATATACATATCCAGAGTGAGACCGTTGCGCAAAATTACTGCAAAATTCTCTTCCGACACTACTATCGGCACCACTTCCGCCGGCAGTCTGACACCTCCGGCACCTTCGAGCATCGCCCGATACCGCGATACTTCTCCGATATTGGCGAAGCCTTTGATCAGGAGAATGCCCAGATTGCCGAATTCCAGTTGCTCGAGGTCGAAATCACGTATATTGAAGGTGTTGAAGTTGAAACGCGCCACATCATATAGAATTTCGTTCGCGTTCACACTGTCCAGCGGATATGACAGCAGAAGCATCTGGGGCACATCCGGGTCAAGATTCATCCTTACCGTATCGGCTACCTGCGACAGTTCGGTACCACTATCATCGGTTAGTCTTATGGAGCGTATCATTCCGGCACGGTTCGGTGAGCCGGTATTTAGTTTTCTGCCGGAAGTGGCACCTTTTATATATGCCGATGCAAGCGGAGTCACATCCGCATCGGGATAGCGCTCTACGATTGTGCGCAGGTCGCTCAGGAATGCGGTGGTATTTCCTTCTGAAACATTGGTGAGTGCTCCGAGAAAAAGGAATTTAGGCATAAGCGGGCTGAGCGGATATTTTTCCAGGGCTGTTTCGACCGCCCGACGCACCTCGCTGTTTCTGTTTTCAAGGAAATCGGTATATGCCTGCTCATACAGCTCTTCCTGCTTACGCGGCATCTCCTTGAGGTTGTCGAGATACTGAGGGTCTGTCATCGCCGCACCGAGTGGTGAGTCGGCAAACTGCGACAGAATGAGCTGACGATATTTCTCAGCCTGAGCCACATCTCCCATACGCATATACATCAGATACATATTGTAGTATGTATCGAGGCGATACACATTGTCGGGATACTCGGCGAGCAGTCTCAGCCACGGTTTCTCGGCAGCCGGATAGTCTTCCAGCTTGTCTTTCAGAATCAGTCCCATATTATACAGCCCTTCCTGGATAATGTCGTGCGCCGCCGCCCGCTGTTCGGGTGTCTGCGGTATGTCTTTCAGATAGAACTGAGGATTATGCGGGTCATTTTCTATTTGTGTTTGTTTTGTGTCTGTGTTTTCTCCCTCGGCAGTGGCAGTGGTGTCTGTATTTTCAACCGTTTCCGGTTCATCATTCACCATGGCGAAATCATTTTTGTTGCGTCTGCGCCAGTTGTCCTCGAGTTTTCTTCCACCCCAGCGGCGTCGGAATTCGTTGGCGCCCGCATTTTTCACATTCTGATTATAGAAATACCAGGAGTTGTCGGTATTGAGAGTGAAAGATGTCGGAGCCTTGGCATTTTCTCCTCCGCTCTGAGCGCTTTCTCTCGCGGCATCCTCTTCATCGCGTTTCTGCCGTTCCAACTCTTCCGCCTCTTCCTTTTCACGGCGTACAAGGTCGGCGATTATGCGGTTCACCACTTCAAGGCGCTGCTCTTCCGTCATGTCGGCGAGGTCGAGGAGCGAGTCCTGCAGGTGAACGTTACGTGAATGCACGGCAAGCTCATCGAGCACATCCGAGCGCAGTTTTATTTTGTCAATATCCGGATAGTCCTTTCCAACCATCGTGACCGAAGCGGCGTAGCATGTCTGTGCCTTGTCGTAATCACCGAGGTCAAAATAGAGTGCTCCGAGAGCAAGATTGGCAATAGCCATATCGATGCCCTGACGGGTGGATTTGGCTACCGCATTGCTGTATGCCTTCACCGCTCCGAGAGTATCGCCCTTTGCGAGAAGCAGATTGCCTTCCGCATGATATATCTGGTCAAGAAATTCTTTGTTGCGCTCATATTTAGCCATACCGCGGATCGCTTTCAGTTCCGATTCGATATTTTTGCCTGAAGCTGTGGCGCCTTGTCTTATGCGGGCATTGAATTTAATACGGTAGGGGGTGGAAAGTCCGGAACTGACTTGGGAATATGCTTCGGTAGCTCCGGCATTGTCACCGGTGCGCTGCAAAATCTGACCGAGCAGAAAGGTGAGGCGTGTGCGCTGAATACCTTTGCTCGTTGCGATTGCCTCTCTTAAAGGAGCGATAGCCTCGGCATATTGCCCGGATGAAATGAGTATGTCGGCATCAGTGAAGGCATATAGCCCTTTGAGTGTGGCATCGGTGAGCTCTTTTGTCTTTACGCGGTCAAGAATAGCGCGAGCCTCGTTCAGCCACCCGGCGGCGCAGTAGCTGCGCGCCTGCCAGATTTTTGCCTCGGTCACGGTTTGCGGCAACCAGCTGAAATGACGCGCTATATACATGAATGTGGAAGCGGCACCGAGAAAATCGCCGTCCATATATCGGCTTCGTGCCATCAGCATCCACGCATTGTGGATAAACGGATTATACTCCTCCCGCTTGAGCCATTCGCGATACTCCGGGTCTCTGCTTTTGCCCGGAATGCGCTGCGGACGCTTCTTTATGGAGCGTAGCTGAATGGCTTTCTGTGCTTTTTCGATAGAGCGGTTGAAGTCTCCGTTTGGCTGTGGGGCATCCTTATTGGTCCGTGCTTCCGCAGGATGCATGGGTATAAGTTTGGTGAAGTCGTCCTCATAGCCCGTTTCCATGCTTTTGAGGGTCTCCTTATAGTGTTCGTCGCCGTTGAAATAAATGTTGTAGCGGGTAATAAACGCCTGATAGTTGCGCGTGGCTGCCGTATTCTTCTTGAGTGTGCAGCTCCCCAAAAGTGTGGCACATACAGCGGCAAATATCAGTAACCATTTATTTCTCACGATATTATGCGGATTTAGTCATTCTTGAATTGCGGATGACAGGCATCGCGAATGAGAGAATAAGATATATTCCGCACATTCCCAATACGATAAGCGCGGAGCAAGGAACGTCTATAACTGTGCACAGCAGTAGCCCTCCTATGCAGCAGATAAGCGAAACGGCAACCGAGGTGAGCATTATGGTGCCGAAGCGGCGGCAGAATAGTTCGGCTATCATCTGAGGCAAGGTGAGCATAGACATCAGCAGCATTACACCCACGAGACGTATCGTGAGCACTATGCACACCGCTACGAGAACAGTCATTGAATAGCTCAATAACCGCACCGGGAGATGTATGACGGTTGCAAAGTCGCGGTCAAACGCACACAACACAATCTTTTTATAGAAGAGAGCGAAGAATATTACAAGCACTGCGGTGAATATTCCGAACGCCCACAGATCGCCCGATGCTATGGTGAGTACATTGCCGAACAGAAACCCGTTCAGTTCGGGCACATAGCCGGAAGTGAGGAATACGAAAAGAATACCAATAGCCATACCGAGTGCCCACACCACCGCAGTGGCGCTATCCTCCCTGATTCTTCCGCGGGTGGACATCAGCTCCACGCCCATAGATGAGGCTATTGCAAACACCGCCGCCATAAAGATAGGGTTGATGCCGAAATAGTAGCCGAGTCCGAGTCCGCCGAAACAGGCATGGGTCACTCCGCCGCTGATAGATACCAGTCGGCGGGTAACGATATATGTGCCTATCATCGCTGATGCCACACTGATAATGGCAAGTCCCGCGAGGGCATAGATGAAAAACGGATATTTGATAAGTTCAAACATTGCTGACGGTTTTTTGCGCTGTTTTTGCGGCACGTGCCTCGCTCACTATCAGAATAAGCTCTTCGCGCACCGGTGTGGGAAGGGTTATGCCTCTCAAGCTGCAGCTGCGCGCCCATCCGGCTATATCATGAGGCAGAAGGGTGAGGAGAACGTTCCGGAACTCTTCAATCGCCTCATCAGAGTATTCATCTGCTCCGGTACCGGCATAAGCGTCAAGCTCCTCATCGTCATAATATTCTATTTCATCACTTATTGCAGACACAAGCGAGTCTTTTTCGCAAGTGATGTGCATTCCACAGCATTCCTCCGCCTCAACAGTATCGGTTATTGCCGTTTCCGCACTGTCCCGGGTATCGGGACGATCAAGAATCCACAGTATAAAGCCTGTGACAACAAGAGCGGCAAATATGATCAGGGCGGCTATCATTCAGCTGCCTCCTCTTCTACTTCCTCAATAGTGAATCCGGCTTTACGCAGGTCATCCCAGTAGCCGGGATAGCTCTTGCTTACCACTTCGGCATCTCTTATCACAATGCCGGGGATAAAAACGGCAACCGGAGCGAGACACATTGCCATACGGTGATCGTCATAGGTATCGAATACCGGTATTCCGGCTAACGGTCGCCGGATTCCGTCCCACGAGATAGCTTCATCACCTTCTGTATCAAGCACTACTCCCACTTTTAGCAGCTCACGTGTGAGAGCGGCGATGCGGTCGGTTTCCTTGATGCGCAGAGAGCGCAATCCGCTAAGCCGGAACGGTACACCGAGCATGGCGCAGGTCACAGCAAAGGTTTGTGCCACATCGGGAGTTGAGGAGAGCTCGGCAGCGAAGCGCGGAGTGAGATCGGGCGAAGCCTCCAGCGATGCCCGCAGCGGATCTGTTTCAAATCCTGTTTCCACCCCGAGTTCGCGAAAAGAATCAACAATAGCGCTGTCGCCCTGGCAGCTCTTTTCATGCAGCCCCCTCAGGGCTGTCCAACCGCAAGTGAGTGCCTGTATCTCAAACCAATATGAGGCGGCACTCCAATCGCCTTCCACCTTGAAATCTGCCGGAGCGCTGTAACTTCCGTGCGCGATGGTTATTATATTGCCTTCAATCTCGGCATGTACTCCAAACCGTTCCATTATATATGCGGTCATGCGTATATATGGCATGGAAATTATTTCACCTTCAAGAGTGATTCTGAGCCCGGATTCAAGCACCGGAGCAATCATCATGAGTGCGGAAATATACTGGGAGCTCACTCCGGCATCTATGCTGAGCGTTCCTCCGGTTAGGTTTTTGCCTTTTATTCTCAACGGCGGAAAGCCTTCCTTGTCAATATATGAAATGTCTGCGCCTACGCTCTTCAATGCGTCAACAAGCGGGGCGATAGGTCGGTTGCACATTCTCTCCGAGCCGGTAAGTTCCGTTTCCACACCGGTCTGCACTGCAAAATATGCGGTGAGGAAACGCATAGCTGTGCCGGCTGCTCCGATATTCACTTCCCGTGAATTACCGGTAAGCGCCTCAATCATCGCATCTGTGTCATCGCACTTCGCCACGTTTTCAAGTGGGGATGTTCCGGAGGTGAGTGCGTTGATTATGAGGGCACGGTTGCTTATGCTTTTGGATAGAGGCAATATTATCTCAACATCCATCAGCTCCTCGGGAGGGAATATGCGGTAGTTCATAATTCAAATCTGAAAAGTTGGTAGCCGTTTTCGTTGTCCTCGCTCAGGGCGTAAAGAACTGAGTCATCAGGGCTGACGGTAATAATGCAGCGACCTACATTGAGTTCAAGTATCTTTTTTATTTTGCCGTTGTAGTCATACACTCTTATGCGGGTGACAGGTGCAGTCTCCCCCTCGGTCATTTTCTTTCTCTTATCGGTAAATTCAGTAGCATATCCGCCTTCGATAGTATAGACTGAGGAGTTGGATACGGTCACACCGCCGGGAAAGAAGTAGCGGAGTTTGTCAGTATAACTGAAAGTGGCGAAGTTACCGTCCTCACTGCTGATTTCAATGCCTTCCTGCGGCTCACCCACATTGGTTATTATCTTCACTGAGTCTCCTTCGACTGTACCGAAAGAAATAATGTCTCCGAGCAGACTTGCGGCTGCGAAGTGCTTGCCGTCGGGACTCGCCGCACCTTTCATCTGAAAGAAATTGGCAAGAGCATAATCGGGCACATCGCTCCCGAGTTCCTCTTTGGGCGGGTACGGCTGGATTATTTTTTTGAATCTGCCGGTATTGTCATATATTCCAAGCATTCCCGCGGGGGTGAGGTTGGGTGTGATTATTGCACCGTTGGCAAGCCGTATTATGTTTGCCGGCACCACGGAATCGGCGGGTGAACCTACAATCCTTTTTGGCAGGGTAAACACTGTTTTGAGTCTCGGCTTCTCCGAATCAAGATTCTCAACCACTCTGAGCGCGCCATACATGGGTGCCGCTTCAACAATCAGGCGTGAGTTCGCTTCATCATATCGGATGGCATCCAGATATGGCATAGCTCCCTCTCCGCTACCCTGTGGCAGGAAAGAGCGCACATACTGTCCGTTAGTGTCATACTCATCTATAAGCATGGCGGAAGTACCGGAATTACGCACATATATACGTGATGCAGAGGCAACAATGCCGTATGGAGACTTGAACGCCTCATCTCCGGCTATCACTGTCCCGGTGAGACTCAGGGTGTCTATTCTGTCGCTGTCCGCGCTTCCCGCTCCGGTGCAGGAGGTGACTGACACCGCGGCGAGCAATATGATTCCTACGGAGAATCGGTTCATATTCAGCTTAGTTTTTTGAGCGCTTCGGCGATGCGACGCATCGCTTCGCGTATATTGTCGTCAGATGTGGCATAGCTCAGGCGAATGTAGCCGGGCAGACAGAATGCTTCGCCGGCAACGGTTGCCACATGACCCTCTTCAAGAAGATACATGGCGAGGTCGGTATCGTTTTCTATCACTCTATCACCGAAACGTTTGCCGAAATATGCGCTGACTTTCGGGAAGAGGTAGAACGCTCCCTGTGGCACATTGACCTCGATGCCGGGAATCTCTTTTGCAAGAGATACAACGAGGTCTCTGCGGCGTTCAAATGCCTTGCGCATCTCCTCGATGCATTCCTGAGAACCGGTATATGCTGCTTCGGCAGCTTTCTGTGCTATAGATGAGGGGTTGGAGGTATATTGGCTCTGGAGTTTGCTCACCGCTTTGGCGATAGGCATGGGGGCGGCGATAAATCCTATTCGCCAGCCTGTCATGGCGTATGCCTTAGATACACCGTTGACCACCACCACTCTGTCGGCGATTTCGGGGAATGATCCCAAAGAGGTGAAGCTTCCGGTGAAGTTGATATGCTGGTAGATTTCATCAGCGATGATGGTGATTTCCGGATAATTTTTGAGAACATTCACCAATCCCTGCAATTCCTCTTTTGTATATACGCTGCCGGTGGGGTTGGAGGGAGAACAAATAATAATAAGGCGTGTTCGCGGAGTGATAGCCTTTTCAAGCTGCGCGGGGGTGATTTTGAAGTCCTGCTCTATTCCGGCGGGAACAAGCACGTTGGTGCCCTCGGCGAGTTTCACCATCTCCACATAGCTTACCCATGCGGGGGTGGGGATGATTACCTCATCGCCGGGATTGACTATGCTGAGCACCGCGTTGCAAAGCGCCTGCTTGGCACCGCCGCCAACAACAATCTGCTCCGGCGCATATTCCACACCGTTTACCTCCATAAGATTCTGCGCGATGGCTTTGCGGAGCGACATATAGCCCGCAACCGGGGTGTAGAAAGTGAAGTTATCATCAATCGCTTTCTTTGCCGCCTCTTTTATATGGTGCGGGGTATTGAAATCGGGCTCACCGACAGAAAGATTGATAACATCCACTCCCTGAGCTTTCAGCTCGGAGCTCTTCTGGCTCATCGCAAGGGTTTGTGACGGAGAAAGATTTGCCACACGGTCGGAAATATGAATCATAGCTTGAAATTATAATTGTTTTTCTTCTGCAAAGATAGTGATTGTAGTGAACTTTGTGACTTATAACCGCTATAAAACACTGTGGAATATCCGGTATTTTTACCGCGGTTTTTTTATGCTTTTACGGAAAACGCAGTAAATTACAATTAATGCATTAGCATTTATCTGTGTGTCAACCTTGTAGGTGAATGTCAGAAGCAGTAGGCTTTATTTATGGTAAAAATGATGAATCCGGCGTGGAGGAGCGGTGAACTTTTGGATATTCCGGGTGGTTATTAATGATGGAATGTACAATTAAATTAAAGCAACTATGGATACTGATGTTTTGAAAAAGCTCCAGCATGAGAAAGGTACTGTTCTCGTTGAATTTTATGCAACCTGGTGCCCTCACTGCATAAAAATGATGCCTGTGGTCGATGATGTCAAGGCTTTGCTTGACGGTAAGGTGCCTGTTTATCAGTCTGATATAGACAAGTATTCCGAACTTGCCGATGAACTCAAGGTCGAGACTATTCCTACTTTCATGGTGTTTAAAAACGGCGAACTCAAATGGAGAGTGAGCGGTGAAATGGAAGGCGATGCTCTCTATGGCAAGGTAGCTGAATATATGGATTGAAAATGAGGCGGAAGGGAAGCATATTCTCGGACTTTCTGACAGAGCTTGAGGTACCGCATACCTTAAGCGCAAGTGATGCCGCATTTGCCGGCATGAACTTTCAGTCGCTTTTCGGTTTCTCGCGTCTGCTTAACAGCTACGGCATTGATTCGGACGCATATACCCTTACCGATAAGGATGAGGCAACGGTTATTCCCGTGCCATATCTTGCGCAGCTTAAAGACGGTTTTGTGATTGTGACGGGGTATGATGATGACTCTGTTACTTACAGATGCCGTGAAAGGGTGCTGACAAAGCCTAAGGATCAATTCGCCGATTCCATGACAGGAGTTGTTCTTCTCGCCTATCCGCGCGAAAATGCCGGTGAACCGAATTATGGCAAACACAGATTCTTTGAGATAGCTTCCTCTGTTAAACTGTGGCTTCTGATTGTATGCTCCGCAGTTCTCGCTGTTTTCGGCTTCGTTGAAGCAGGTCTATGGAAGAATATGTCAACCATATTCCTGACTCTTGTGAATTTTGCCGGTATAGGCGTTACCTGGCTGCTGATTTTGAAATCGTTGAAAGTGAGCAGTGGCTCGGCGGACAAAATTTGCGGTATATTGAAAGAGCACGGCTGCGACACGGTGCTTGAGCAGAAGGCGTCCAAATTTTTCGGTCTCTTCGGATGGAGCGAGGTCGGATTCACATATTTCACCCTTTCCACTATATATCTGTTCCTTTTTCCGCAATATATAGGATGCCTTGCGCTGATAAACGGTTGCTGCCTGCCGTTCACGGTATGGAGTATATGGTATCAGCGGTTCCGTCTCCATACATGGTGCACTCTTTGTGTTATCACCCAGTGCCTGCTGTGGCTGCAATTTTTCTGCTACCTGTCAGGCGGATTCTGGAGTGGAGTTTTCGATAATATCGTACCCCTTATGGCTATGGGCGCGGGATATGTTGCCGGACTTATGGGACTAAACAGAGTTATGACTTTTATAGAGAAAATTAAAAAGTAACTCATTATGAAAAATATTGCGAAAGTGATTCCGGACGGAGCCGTTAAACTGTCGCCGGCTGATATGAATAAAATACATTTTGAAACAGGCAGACATTCGGAGCGAGATTCCGATTCGGCTGTAAAACCTGCAAAGTGAATAAAAAGCTGTACTTCCCGCCAATAACAGGCGGGAAGTGTTATATTTGCAAATAAAAAATAAGATATAGCAATGAAAAAGAAAGTTTTACAGATTGCACTGCTTGTCGGTGCCATGGCGGCAAGTCTGTGTTCATGCTCGCGCACCGAGGAGCTTCTCGCCACTGTTCCCGCTTCAAGTCAGGGAGTCATAGCTTTAAATCTTGAATCAGTAGCATCTGCGTGCGGGTTTGAGTTTAAGGATACCACTCTGGTGATTCCGGCTTCCTTGCGTATGCCGGACGATTCACGCGCCCGGATAGAGAGAATTTTGCCGGAGCTTCGTGAAGCGGTCGATATCTCGGATGTAGTTATATCAACGGTAGATAACAGGAATATTTTCGCTACTTTCCTGCTCAAGGATCAGGAAATACTCCGTAATATTTTGACACAGAACGGAGCCTCTTCGCTCGGCGACAAAGATGGTTTCGATGCTTACGGTCTTGACGGTATTACTGTCTATATCGGTGACGGTCAGGGATGGGCTGTCAACGGGTCTGACAGCTATACTCCGAAAACTATTCTTGCAGAGGTGAAAAAAGGCAATTTCAAGAAGGAGTATCCTGAAATTTCTTCATTACTCAGTGAGAACAAGATGATTAGTATTGCTGCAACCGGCAGGTCTATGAATCTTGGCGCAGACCGCTGGGTCTGTGCGGACATACAGAGTAAGAATAATGACATAGTGCTTGTGGCGCGGAGTATTGATGCAGAGGGTAAGGTGATAGCCAACAGCTCGTTGAAGAGCCTGGATGCTTCTGCGCTGAGCCTTGTGCCTGACAATGCGGCTATTATTCTTGCCGCCGGATTGACAAAAGATATTGACTGGAATTCTATTCTGGTGATAGGCGCGTTTGCCGGCGGCTTCCAGACCGGCGGAATGCTTGAATCAGTAATCCCTTATATCTCTAAGACTGACGGCACTATTGAGCTCGCTGCCGCTCCGATAAACGGTGATGCATGGACAGCTCCCTCGATAGTGAACTGGGATTTTGTGTTTGCCGCTCAGATGAATGCCGCTGACGGTGCTTCAGCCCTAAAGGCTGCGAGAGATTACCTCGGCGGTATGTTTACCGTTACTGATATAGACAACGGTTTCGTAGCTGGTATGCAGGGCATGAATTTCAGAGTAACATCGGCTGACGGTATCTTCTCTATTGTCAAGGGTGATATTAAGAGCGGAGCGGCGATGAAGGAGTTCAGCGGTGACAGGCTTGTTGTCAAAGCTGATATTCCCCGTGGTGTTCTGTTAAGAAATAGCGGTGTGTCGGTGGTGTCTGTTACCGATGAGTCCGATACCGAGATGACTATATCTCTGCCCGGCAGCGATAAGCCTCTGCTTCAGGCTGTTCTTGAAGAAATATTCAGATGAGTGTAAGGGAAATACAACTCCATGATGTGCTCCCTGCGGTATTTTGCGGAATGGAGTCGGAGGAACGGATAGCCGAATCGCAGGTCTGGCTACGTAATGTGAGGTTTGAGCGCGGATGCCGCACTCTTATATCCGCAGAGAGCGGCACCGGTAAATCATCGCTGCTGAGTTTTATATTCGGACGGCGGCGCGACTATATGGGCGAGATATATTTTGACGGCGGGAATGTGCGTGGTTTCACTTTAGACCGCTGGTGCAGCTTGCGCGGTCAGTCTCTCTCCCTCCTCCCTCAGGAGCTATGCCTCTTTCCGGAGCTTACCGCGTATGAGAATGTGGAGATAAAAAACCGGCTTACTTCGCACAGGAGCGAAGAGTGGATAAAAGAGGCGTTTGAAATGCTTGAAATAGGTGACAGGGCTGATGTGCCGGCGGGAAAAATGTCGGTTGGACAGCAGCAGAGGGTGGCGATAATCCGCGCTCTGTGCCAGCCGTTTGACTTTCTTCTCCTTGACGAGCCGGTGAGTCATCTCGACAGCCGGAACAATTCCACCGTGGCAAAGCTCATAGAGAAAGCCGCTGCGGAGTGCGGCGCCGGAGTGATAGTCACCTCGGTAGGCAATCATCTTGACATGGACTATAAACAAGTTATCAGATTATGAGCAAGGATATGGTTTGGCGGCTTTTGCGCAAGAATATCAGCGTGTGGCAGCTCGGAGGATATGCGGCGGCTACATTTACAGGGCTTGCCATTGTGCTCTGCGCGGTGCGCTTTTACTGTGACGTTCATTCCGGAAGTGAGGGCGATGACCCGTATGTGACAAAGGATTATTTGGTAATATCCAAGACCGTAAATACTCTCGGTACTCTAATGGGTGGCGACAATTCTTTCACGCCCGATGAAATAGCCGAACTTGAAAGCTGCGGCTGGGTGAAAAGGGTAGGGGCATTCACCTCTTCCGATTTTAATGTGAGCGCGTCGCTTGATATGGGGGGTAGAGGGATGTCAACATCATTATTCCTCGAATCGGTGCCTACCGACTTTTTTGATGTTGTGCCATCGGGTTGGCGGTTTGATCCTTTGAAGGACAGCACTGTGCCTATTGTGCTCAATAAGGATTATCTCACGCTTTACAATTATGGCTACGCGGCATCGGCAGGATTGCCGAAAATCAGCGAGAGCGTTGTGGGCATGGTACCGGTAAAGCTGTCGCTCAGCGGCAACGGCAGGCAGATGTGGCTTAAAGGCAGAGTGGTCGGATTCTCCTCACGCCTTAACACCATAGCTGTGCCTGACGAGTTTATGACTTGGGCAAACAGCGAATTCGGAGAGTCAGGCACTCAGAATCCCTCAAGGCTGATAATAGAGACCGTAAATCCGGGTAGTCCGGAGGTGAAGAACTTTCTTGACAGCCACGGCTATGAAGCCGCGGGCGACAAAGCTGCGAGTGGCAGAGCGGCATACTTTCTCTCTGTGGCAACCGGAGTGGTTGGAGCTATCGGTGTGGTGATCTGTCTTCTTGCTTTCGGCATTCTGATGCTGAGTATCTGGCTGCTGCTCCAGAAAAACCGCGAGAAGCTCCACGATCTCATGCTCATGGGCTATAGTCCCGGTGCGGTAGGACGATATTACTACATTATAATAGGAGCGGTGAACGGGTGTGTGCTCATCGGTGCGATAATAGTGATGCTTACGGCATCCGCGCTTTGGAGAGCCCCCCTTGAAGCCATAGGAGTGGACGGCGCATCCGCACTACCGGCTATTCTGACAGGAATAGCTGTTATGGTGCTGATTACAGCCATAAACTTCCTTGCTATCCGCCGCAAAGTGCGCACCGCCTTCCCGGGATAATTTCCCCGGAAATGAGTGTGGACATTACGTGGTATGTCCGTCTCAGGATAAGTCCTTAGAGTCCTTAAGGTTCCTAAAGTCTTAAATACCCTTAATGCCTTTATGGTCAGTAAAAAATATAAGCGGGAAGGCGAAAATCGCCTCCCCGCTTATTTTAGTATGCATTGTATCTTATTTCACAATTACTTTTATGGCTTTGGCGCCGGGAATGCGGACGATATAGATACCGGAGCTGAGACCTTTTGCGGATACTCTCCTTCCGTTGAGGTCAAACACCTCGCTCCCCTCCGGCGCGATGATGTTGCCACCCTCAACTCTCACCGCACTCTCTTCCTCAGCCTCAACTCCCTCTATGCCGGCAGGTTTTGCAGCCACGGTCACCGTGCAAGTAGCTTTGAACCCATTGGCGGTTGATGCGGTGATGGTTGCAGTGCCTACGCTCTTTGCAGTAACCAAGCCGTTTGCATTGACTGTGGCAACCGCCTCGTCAGAGCTGCTCCATGTCACGGTCTTGTCAGTGGCATCAGTAGGGGTTATTGTAGCGGTGAGCTGCAAAGTGTTGTTCTGTATGATTTCCGCTTCTTCCAAGTTGAGTGTCAGTCCTGCGGCATCAACAGTCGCAGCCACCACGGTCACCGTGCAAGTAGCTTTAAGACCGTTTTCAGTCGATGCAGTAATTGTTGCTTTACCCGGCTTAATGGCTGTCACCAAGCTGGTTGCATCTACAATAGCAACCGCCTCATCCGAGCTGCTCCATGTCACGGTCTTGTCAGTTGCATCAGCAGGGGTTACGGTTGCGGTGAGCTGTAAAGTGTTGTTCTCTATGATTTCCGCTTCTTCCAAGTTGAGTGTCAGTCCAGCGGCATCCACAGTCGCAGCCACCACTGTTATTGCGCACGTAGCTTTAAGACCGTTTTCAGTTGATGCAGTAATTGTTGCTTTACCCTGCTTAATGGCTGTCACCAAGCCGTTTGCATCAACAGTCGCAACCGCCTCATCCGAGCTGCTCCACACCACACTCTTGTCAGTGGTATCCTCTGGCTCAATAGTGGCAGTCAGTTGCACAATCTCATTCTCCATGACTTTTACGTCATATTTATTAAGATAAACACGTCTCACTGGTTGTACTACCGTGATATCGCATGTAGCAGTAAGACCATTTGAGGCTGTTGCTGTTATTACTGCTTGACCTCCTTTTAGTCCTCTCACTTCACCTCTGCCATTGTTACTAATAGAAACAATTTCGGAATCAGATGAACTCCAGGTTACAGTTTTATCAGGGATATTTACAATTACTGCTGTTAACCGACATATTTCACCAACAAGCATTGTCATTTTCTTGGGTGTAATCTCTATAACTTCTGAATTTTGATATTCTAAAGGATAGATGGGGCTGAAATTTTTAAATATATAAGATTCCTTATATGCGTTTACACTTTCTGCCGGAACATATAATGTCCTCCTTTCATTATTTCCATTTTTATAATATATTGTGGCTCCGTTGCCAGCATAGTACATAGGAGGAGAGGGTGGATTAATATTTAAAGAAACTACATCATTAAATCCGTCACAAAGGAATGCTCCTTCACCAATATTAGTTAATGAGCTTCCAAGAGTCAGGGTGCCGGTGAACCCGTCGCAGCCGCAAAAGGCATAAGATCCTATTTTCGTCACAGAATTTGGGATTGTCAGCTCACCGGTTAAGCCACTGCAATGATAGAATGCATCACTTTCAATAGTTGTCACAGAGTTTGGAATTGTCAGATCACCGGTGAAGCCACTGCAATAGGCGAATGC
>CAMWUZ010000011.1 GCA_947177595.1 uncultured Porphyromonadaceae bacterium
AAGTTTATTCCGGGAGCATTATTGCTGCTGCTTTTTAATTCTAACACATCAACATTTAAACTTGACTTTCCGGAGATAGTGATATGGTTAGCGGCTGCATATCTTGTGGGTATTATCTGGGATCAATTGATGCGGTGGTTTACATCCTGCTTACGGCGCAATCCTTGCATGCTCAAGTGCTCACTTGAAAATCATAAAAAATATATTGAAAAACTGACGGGTGAAACAGAAAGCGCCGGTCATGCAGAAGATGATATTCAGAAAGACCCTGAAGCTATAAAATATGAGTATGATGATGCATATATTTTGCTTATGCGACACAATATGCTTGGTACAGTCCCGAAGCAGGAGGGACATGAAAATTTCCTGAGAAATATATGGGTGATTATTGTAGGCTTTTTTGTAAAAGTCGTATTGTGTTGCCGTGGTGATTGTAATAATTGTAATATATGTGATTTACCCACCAACGATACGATACTTATGATTAGTCTTGTGGCATTGATAATTATAGTCCCTATAGTATGGTTCAAGATACAAATGTCAATATATTTTACAGTATGGGATAACGCATACTGGACACAATACCAAATTTCAAGAAAAAAGAGAATTAACAATAATACTGATATAAAATGAAAACAATCTTAAGAACATTTCTGCTATTAGTTTGTCTTGCATTATCACTCTCCGCCGGTGCGGTTGATATTGATAATCTCAAGTATTACCTCAATGAAAAAGATTTGACGGCAACAGTTACCGGTTTGGTTGGCGGAAGTGACGCTGCGAGTGGTGATCTTATAATTCCCGAATCAGTGACATATAATAATAAGACTTACTCGGTGACTTCAATTGAGCGAAATGCCTTCTATGGTTGCAGCGGCTTCACCGGCAGCCTAACCATCCCCAACTCCGTCACTACAATTGGTAACTGTGCCTTCGAAGGTTGCAGCGGCTTTACCTCGATAACCATCCCCAACTCCGTCACCTCAATAGGTAATTATGCCTTCAACGACTGCAGCGGTTTAACTGCTGTATATATAGAATCTTTGGAGGCTTGGTATGACATAGATTTTGGTAGTAATAGAGCGAACCCAACTGAGTATGCAGGAAATCTCTATTTAAATGGGGAATTACTAACCAATCTTGTTATTCCTGATTCAATCACAAAGATTAGACCATATATATTTAGTGGTTGTAGTTGCTTGACCGGCGACCTGACTATCCCCAACTCCGTCACCTCAATAGGTGATTTTGCCTTCTGTGGCTGCAGCAGCTTCACAGGTGACCTCACCATCCCAAATTCCGTCACCTCAATAGGTAATTTTGCCTTCGCAGGGTGCGGCGGCTTCACAGGTGACCTCACCATTCCCAACTCAGTTACCACAATCGGCGGCAGTGCCTTCTCTGGTTGCAGTGGTCTCACCGGCTCGCTCACTATCCCCAACTCCGTCACATCAATAAATTGGAATGCCTTCAACGGATGTGGTGGCTTAAACGGGACATTGATTATTCCGGAAACACTAACAGAGATTGGAAATGAGGCATTCTACAATTGTATCTCAATAGACAGTATAATTTGTAATGCAACAATTCCTCCTCATATTGACTATAATGCATTTTATAAAGTTTACGATAGTGTACGTGTCCTTACTGTACCGGATGGTTGCGTGCAGACCTATAGGAATGCAGACGGATGGAGTAGATTTAAAAAGATAACAGATATTTCCGGTGATGAAGTAAGTATTCTCCAGTCTTATACATCAGACAATTTATATTATACCTTAAATAATAGCGATTTAACCGCCACAGTGTATGCTGCCGATGTGAAAAATACAAGTTCATCAGAAGTTGTAACAATTCCGGCATCTATTGAAGTTGATGGACAGGAATATGCTGTGACAACTATTGGAGAGCATGCATTTCACTTTAGTCCTTTGCAGATAAATCCGGTTTTGCCGAAATCCATTAGAGTAATTAAAGAGGGGGCATTTATGCAATCCAATAAGATTAAAGGAGACCTCATTTTACCTGACTCCTTGACATATATTGGAAAGGAGGCTTTCGCAGTATGTGATAAACTTACCGGAGATCTCGTTATACCTGAGTCGGTAAAGGAAATTGGAGATGCAGCTTTCCATAATTGTAGGGAACTCACCGGGAACCTTGTTATTCCGAAATCAGTCAAATCAATTGGTAATGACGCCTTCAGTTTCGGTAAGTACATGTCACTTAATATATTAAACCCGGATATTGAGATGGGAAATCTCACTTTCAAAGCTTGCTATTCACTTGAGGAGATCACATTGCCGGAAGGACTGACCATACTCCCTGATTATACATTCTTATACTGTAGGTCGCTTAAACAAATCCAGCTTCCCCAATCATTGACATCAATAGGATATTCTGCTCTTGCGAGTACAGGCATAGAATCAATAGTCATACCGGAATCTGTGTCAGAAATTGGAGAATATGCATTCGGCAGCAATTATTCGCTTGAATCTATAAATCTTCCTTCTAAACTATCCAAAATAGCTGGATATTTACTATACAATTGCCCCAATCTAAAAGAAATCACAATTCCGGCTGCACTTGACTCTATAGGTGAGAGAGCTTTTGAATGTGATACGGCTCTTTTAAAGGTGAATGTGGAGAGCTTGGAGCAGTGGAGCAAAATTAATTTCGCAAATGAAACCGCGAATCCGCTCTGCTATGGTGCTGAATTGGTGATAAATGGTAAGAGTGCGGAGGTTATTGAGGTGCCGGAAGAGGTCACTGAGGTAAAAGACTATGCGTTTGCCGGACTCAAAACCATTGTTGAGGTTGTTATTCCTGAGGTTGTGGAGGCTATCGGTACCGGTTCATTCATCGGCTGTTCCGGTCTTGAGAATATCAAGATTCCCGAGGCGGTGAAGAGTATCGGCGAGAAAGCGTTCAAGGCTTGCACCGGACTGACCTCAGCGATAATAGGTAAGATAATAGCACCCTCACGAGCTGCTGAGCCTGAACCTTTAGGCGAACTTGCCACCGTTCAGTCCTGCGCTTTTGACAGTTGCACAAGTCTTGCCAATGTTGCAATCGGCGCAAACGTGGCTATGATAGCAGACAGCGCATTTATCAACTGTGATAAGATTTCGCGCGTAGATTGCTATGCTATGCTTGCTCCGGAGGTTGCTTCCACCGCTTTTGAGCAGGAGGTTCAGTCTTCGGCTGCGCTTCATGTGCCGGCAGGATATAGGGACGTTTACGAGGCATCGCCGGTGTGGAGCAAATTCACCACCATATTTGATGACCTCGCTGTTGCCGAGCGTCTGACAATGGACACCGAGAGTGTGGAAATAAATGAATCTGCCACACGACAGCTCGGCCTCAAAACAACTGTAAACGGCACAGTGACATGGACATCATCAGCTGAAAACGTCGCTACCGTCAATGCAAACGGCGTTGTGACAGGTATCAAAGCCGGTACTGCTCAGATAATCGCGACTGCTCCTAACGGTGCACGCGCAACCTGCACCGTAACCGTAGTGAAACCTGCTGCGATTGATGACGTGGATTCGGATTTGCAGGATACGGTGCGCGTTGAGGGGAACAGCATCATTGCGCCGGAGGGTAGCGTGGTGTATGACCTCAACGGAAGGAGAGTCAAAGCTACCAACCTTGCAAAAGGCATCTACATAGTCCGTCTCGGCAGCAAAGCCGTGAAAGTCAGCTTGTAATCAGATATCCAATTTAACTCCATATTATTCCCGGAGCTATGGCTGCTTCGGGAATTTTTTTGTGTATTAGGGTATTTGTTTTTGCTATGCAGGGATTAATATGTATTTTTGCGAAAAATTCATTTATTTAGGAAATTTATGGCAACTAAGAATATCCTTGAACTCAGTGAGCAGGAAATCGTGCGTCGCGGCAGCCTCGAGGAGCTGCGGGCGCGTGGCATAGACCCGTTTCCCGCAGCAGAATATGTGGTAACGGCACATACCGAAGATATTAAGAAGGATTTCTCTGATGAAGCTCCCCGCCGTCAGGTGACTATCGCCGGCAGAGTGATGAGCCGCCGGATAATGGGTAAGGCTTCGTTTCTGGAGCTGCAGGATTCGGAGGGGAGGATTCAGGTGTATGTGAGCCGCGACGATCTATGCCCGGGCGAGGACAAGGAATTCTACAACACCGTCATCAAAAAGCTCCTGGACATAGGTGACTTTATCGGAGTGGAGGGCTATGTGTTCCGCACCCAGATGGGTGAGATTACCGTTCATGCCGAAAAAATCACATTCCTCGGCAAGTCTCTCCGCCCGCTGCCTATAGTAAAGGTGAAAGACGGTGTGACATACGATGCTTTTGACGACCCGGAGCTGCGCTATCGACGCAGATATGTTGACCTGGTGGTGAACGACGGTGTGAAAGAGATATTCCTGAAGCGCACAAAGGTGTATAACTCCATGCGCGAGTATTTCAACAGCGCCGGCTATATCGAGGTGGAGACTCCTATTCTCCAGTCGATTCCCGGCGGTGCTTCGGCACGTCCATTCATCACCCACCACAACGCGCTTGACATTCCGCTTTATCTCCGTATCGCCGACGAGCTTTACCTGAAGCGCCTGATCGTGGGCGGATTCGAAGGTGTTTATGAATTCTCCAAGAATTTCCGCAACGAGGGTATGGACCGCACCCACAATCCTGAGTTTACAGCTATGGAGATTTATGTGGCATACAAGGATTATAACTGGATGATGGATTTTACCGAGCGTATGCTTGAAAAGATATGCCTCGATGTAAACGGCACTACCGAGGTGAAGGTAGGCGATAATATCATCAGCTTCAAGACACCTTTCCCCCGTGTCACCATGATTGACTCCATCAAGCATTTCACCGGCATCGACATCAGCGGCATGGATGAAAAGCAGCTCCGTGAGGTGTGCGGCAAACTCGGCATTGAAACCGACGAGTCGATGGGCAAAGGCAAGCTCATAGATGAGATTTTCGGTGAAAAGTGCGAGGGCAATTACATTCAGCCCACGTTTATCATAGACTATCCTATTGAAATGTCGCCTCTCACCAAGCGTCACCGCAACAATCCGGAGCTGACGGAGCGCTTCGAGCTTATGGTGAACGGAAAGGAGCTTGCAAATGCCTATTCCGAGCTCAACGACCCGATTGATCAGTATGAGCGCTTTGTGGAGCAGATGAAGCTCAGCGAAAAGGGTGATGACGAGGCGATGATTATTGACCATGACTTTATCCGCGCCCTTGAGTACGGTATGCCTCCTACATCCGGTATGGGTATCGGCATGGACCGTCTTGTGATGCTGATGACAGGGCAATCTACTATCCAGGAGGTTCTCTTCTTCCCGCAGATGCGCCCCGAAAAGACCCGCAAGCGCGATAACGAGGCGGTTTTCGCCGAAGTGGGCGTGCCGGGGGATTGGGTTGCGCCGCTTCACAAGCTCGGAGTGCTCACTGTGGCTCAGCTCGCCACAATCGCTTCGGCTGGAAAACTTCAGCAGGAGCTCTGCGGACTCAACAAAAAGTTTAAGCTCGAACTGGCAAATCCGACCATTGACGATGTGAAGGGCTGGATTGCCGCTGCAGAGAAAAAATATCCCGCGGCAGAGGCGGAGGCTTAAACTGTACACCTTATTTGTTATATAACCATGAATTTCCCCGGAACAGTAGCAGTGATGGGTGGAGGAAGCTGGGCTACCGCACTCGCCAAACTTCTGCTTGACAACTGCGAGACCATTCTCTGGTATATGCGGCGCGATGACCGTATCGAAGATTTCAAGCGTCACCGCAGAAATCCCGCATATCTCAGCGATGTGGTATTTGACATTGAGAGAATTGAATTTTCATCCGACATCAACTATGTCTGCTCGCAGGCGGATACTCTTCTGCTTGTGATGCCCTCGCCCTATTTCAAGGCGCACGTGGATAAAATCCAGGTCGATATATCCGATAAATACGTGGTGTCTGCGGTAAAGGGCATTGTGCCTGATGACAACCAGATAATCACCACATATATGCAGAAACGCTTTGGCGTGGATGTGAAGAAAACCCTGGTTGTGGCAGGTCCCTGTCATGCGGAGGAGGTTGCGCTGGGGCGCCAGAGCTATCTCACAATTGGCAGCCCCGATATTTTCATTGCCGAGAAGTTCGCGAACTGTCTGAGTGGCAAAGCCCTGAAAACCATCACTTCGACCGATGTAAACGGCATCGAATATGCCGCGGTGCTCAAGAATGTCTATTCTATCGCCGCAGGGATCGTTCATGGCTTGAAGAGCGGTGACAATTTCCTTGCCATGCTGGTGAGCAACGCCATACGCGAAATGGAGAGATTTGTAAATACCGTTTGTCCGCGACCCAGGCAGATCTGCGACTCGGTTTATTTGGGAGATCTGTTGGTGACATCATATTCGCGATTCAGCCGTAACCACAACTTCGGCGCAATGATAGGTAAAGGCTATTCGGTTAAGGCGGCGCGCATGGAGATGGAGCAGACGGCTGAAGGATACTACGGCACCAAATGCATCCATGAAATCAACGAGCATTATGATGTACCGATGCCGATACTTGACGGAGTGTATGATATTCTGTACCGCGGAATCAATCCCTCCAAGGCAATCCGCGATATGGCGGAAACATTTATTTGATATATAAAACCAAACATATTTACCTATGAAAACTATTGGAGTAAACGTATCGTCTGTATATCAGACCGTAAGTGCGGACAGCATCAAGGCGCTTGATGCAGAGGCCCGGAAATGTCTTGAAACCGTTGACAAAGGCACCGGAGCCGGTAACGATTTTCTCGGTTGGGTGAATCTCCCCTCTACCACTCCCGCGGCGCTTCTCGATGACATTGAGGCTACTGCAGCGAAACTGCAGAAAAGCTGCGAATATGTGGTGTGCATAGGTATCGGCGGTTCCTATCTCGGCGCAAAAGCCGTCATTGAGGCGCTCAGCGATTCTTTTGCGGCATACAAGCTCTCTGCCGGAAATCCCAAAGTGATTTTTGCAGGTCAGAATATAGGCGAGGATTATATGTTCGAGCTTATGGATCTTCTCAGAGACAAAAAGTTCGGCATTATCGTGATTTCAAAGAGCGGTACTACAACCGAGCCTGCAATTGCCTTCCGTTTGCTTAAAGATATGCTTGAAAAGCAAGTGGGTAAAGCCAAAGCTGCAGAGCTGATTGTGGCTATTACGGACGAGAAGCGTGGTGCGCTCCGTCAGCTTTCAAATGAGGAGGGTTACAAGACCTTTGTTATCGCCGACAATGTTGGCGGTCGTTTCTCGGTGCTCTCTCCTGTCGGTCTTCTTCCCATCGCAGTTGCCGGATATGACATCAAGGCGCTCATGAAGGGTGCGGCAGATATGGAAACAATCACCGCCGAGCCCGGCGAGCAGAATCCCGCCCAGCTTTATGCGCAGACAAGAAACGCTCTTTACCGCGCGGGAAAGAAAACCGAGATACTTGCCAACTACTGCCCCAAGCTCCACTATTTCGCCGAGTGGTGGAAACAGCTCTATGGCGAGAGCGAGGGCAAGGACGGCAAGGGCATCTTCCCCGCATCAGTAGATCTCACGACCGATCTCCACTCAATGGGTCAGTGGATTCAGGATGGCGAGCGCACTATCTTTGAAACAGTGCTCACTCTCGAGCAGCAGGATCATGAAGTTATCGTGCCTACCGATAACACCAATCTTGACGGGCTGAACTTCCTTGCTGGCAAGCGCATCGACCAGGTCAATAAAATGGCGGAACTCGGCACACGCATCGCGCACATAGACGGTGGTGTTCCCAATATCGTCATCACTCTGCCGGCTCTCCGCGAGGAGTATATCGGTCAGTTGATCTATTTCTTTGAAAAGGCGTGCGGTATCAGCGGTTATATGCTTGGCGTGAATCCGTTCAACCAGCCCGGAGTTGAGGCATATAAGAAAAATATGTTTGCTCTTCTCGAGAAACCCGGTTATGAAAAAGAAACGGAAGAGATGAAGAAACGTCTTGCCGACAACGCATAATTAACGAGCGCTATAATTTATTGCCCTCCGAGGTCAGTCCCTCCGGAGGGCATTTTTTGTGTATTGATTTTTATTGTAACTTTGCGCAAAGTATAATCTTCACGACAATGAAATGCCTTAGATTAGCCTCGGCTCTGCTTGCTATAGCATTCTGTACTGCGAGTGGCTTTGCGCAGCTAAATTCACCTGATGCGGCGGGATACCTTTTACGTGCTCGTAAGATGCTCGCGGATAATAATCCGGTAGGATGTATCGATCAGATTTCCAAACTGAAAACCCTCAATCCCACCTCCGCACAGATAGAGGAGGCTTCGCTTCTCGAGGTATTTGCCTCAGTAGCTGAAAGAGATGCCTCAGCTCCGGCAAAACTGAAGGCATGGATTGCCGAATATCCCGCTTCACCGTTTTGTGGCGAAGCGACCCTAATGTTGGCTAATCTATATTTTGATTCACGAAAATATAGCGAGGCACTTGATATTTACAATAATCTTGACGAGGAAGGTTTCTCAGCCCCTGATGCTCAGAATCTGAATTATCACAAGGCTTATTCATATCTCGCGCTTGATGATATCGACTCGGCGGAGGCTCTTTTCACGCAGCTTTCTTCCAAGGGGGCATATAAAGTAGAGCGTGAATTCTATCTTGCCTATATAGCCTATGCTAAAGGTGACTACAAGAAGGCGTTGCCGGTATTCAAATCACTTTCGTCAAACGCTGAATTCGGCACACAGGCAAAGTATTATATCGCACAGATTGATTTTGTGGAGCACCGTTTTGAAGAAGTCCTTGCAAATGCCGTCTCCGTAATCGCATCCAAGGCTATACCGGAATATAATGCCGAGGCTTGCAGAATCGCGGGTGAGTCACTGTTTAATCTCGGCAGAGAGTCGGAGGCTATTCCATATTTAAAAAATTATGTGCGTGAAGTGGGTGAAGACATCATGCCCTCAACGGCATATATACTTGGCGTGAGCGAGTATCACACAGGTAATTACGGCGGTGCGGCAACTATGTTCAAGCGTGTGACCTCTCAGGATGACGCTATGGGTCAGAGCGCGAACCTGTATCTCGGGCAATGCTATGTTGCAGACGGTAATGCAACCGCCGCGCTTATGGCATTTGAGAAAGCGTTTAAGATGAACTTCGACAAAGAGGTGTCGGAGGAGGCTCTGTATAATTATGCCGTTGCGAAATCAAACGGCGGCAGATTGCCTTTTGGTAATTCGGTGGCTCTGTTTGAGAATTTCCTCGCAAGTTATCCGCAATCGAAATACGCATCCGAGGTCGAGAAGTATATTCTTGACGGATATATGTCGGACAATGATTTTGAGAATGTTCTCCGCGTGGTGGGAAATATGAAGCGACCCTCGAAATCCATGCTTCTCGCAAAGCAGCGGGCGCTTTTCATGGCAGGTACCAGAGATTATTCGGCAGGAAAAGTTGCGGAGGCGCTCAGGCGTTTTGCAGAAGCGGCGACTATGTCCCCGAGTGATGTCGCCGTTGCCCGACAGTCTCTACTGTGGCAGGGTATATGTATGTACGACAACGGTAACTATGACGGTGCGGCTTCCTGCTTCAACAGATATCTGAGCGGAGCCAATTCCAGGGATGTTAATGCGTTGCTGGCACGATATAATCTCGCTTATTCACAATTCGCATCCGACAAATATGCGGCCGCACTCGGTAATTTCAGAACTATTGCATCCGGTAATGCCTCAAATGAAATGAAAGCGGATGCATATAGCCGTATCGGGGACTGCCTCTATTATTCTTCAAAATTTGCCGAGGCTGCGGATAATTATGACAAGGCATTTTCGCTGAATCCATCCGCTGGTGATTATCCGATGTATCAGCAGGCTGTTATGCTTGGTCTGCAGAGAAAACATTCCGAAAAGATTCGTCGGATGGATGAGATGATACAGAAATTTCCCGCTTCGGCTCTTGTGCCTGCCGCGCTGCTCGAAAAGGCGGAGGCTTATGCGGCATCAGGCAATATATCTAAGACGATTGATGTGTATAATACCCTGCTTGACAAGTATGGCTCTACAGCTTACGGGAGAAAGGGTATGTTACAGCTCGCAATCACAAATCTCAATACCGGTGACCGCAAATCGGCAGTGGAGAATTATAAGAAGGTGATAACCACATATCCTACAAGTGAGGAGGCGGTTCTTGCGATAGATGATCTAAAACGGATCTATGCAGAGGACGGCGCATTGCAGCAGTTTATTCAGTTCATGACTACAGTTCCGGATGCCCCATCCGTTAATCCGTCAGAGCTGGACGTTCTTTCATTCAGGGCGGCTGAATCAGATTACATAAACGAAGACAAGACCGATAAGCTGAATAAATATCTGAGCGAATATCCTAAGGGCATTCATGAAGCGCAAGCGCTTTTCTACCTTGCTGAGGCTGCCTATAACAAGGCTGATTATCCTGCCGCCCTCTCTTTCTCGGACAGACTTCTCGGCGCGTATCCGGATGCATCCGCAGCTGAGGATGCCATGCTGATCAAGGCGGAATCGGAAATGGCTCTCGGTAAAGGTGAATTAGCTCTTGAGACATTCCGCACCCTCTCCAATAAAGCTACCGGTGCACGTAATTTGCATGATGCGCGTGTCGGATATATGCGTACTGCTCTTGCTCTTGGTGAAAATGCAGAAGTATTGGAAGTTGCTGATGCTCTTCTGTCATCGTCAGCCGGATCTCAATCCAACAACAGTGAAATAAAATACTCCAAAGCGCTTGCTCTGAGTCGCTCGGGCAATCCGGAAAAGGCTCGTGAGATATGGAGTGAACTTGCTGTTAATCCGGCGGAAGTTTATGGGGCGAGAAGTGCCGTTGCGCTTGCTGAATCACTCGTGGCGGACGGTAAAAGCGAAGATGCGGTAAAGGTTGCCGATGAGTTTATCAACTCCAATCCTCCCCATGCCTATTGGCTTGCCCGGGGATTTATTGTGCTGAGTGATGCCCTAAGGGCGCAGGGCGAAACTTTTGAGGCGGATGAATATTTGCGCACTCTTAAAGAAAACTATCCAGGAACAGAAGCGGATGTTTTTGAAATGATTGAAAAACGACTTAAAAAATCGGCGATATGAGAAAAGAAAGATTTGCAATTGTTGTCTCCGTGATTGGTCTTGCCTTTTGCGCCGGTGCTCAGTCACTGAATAAGGAAATTAAGGTCGAGCGCGATATTGTTCCGGAATATCGTGATGCGGATCGTCTCCCGATTTCGCCCGTGATATCACTTCCTGCTATCGCTCGTCCGGAGCTCAAGTATAGTCTTGTCGATCGCCATGTAGGTGTGACCACGTCATTGTTTACCTTGCCCGTTGGAACCCCCTTGATAGATGAGCCGACGGTTTATCCCGGATATGCGGCAGTGGGCTATATGCCGCTTGTCAATGTAGGGGTTTCTGCAGGATACCGGTTTATAGACAACGATAAGACAGCATTGGGAGCATGGATGCAGTATAATGGAAGAATATATAATCCAAATTGGGGACGTGATGCTGCTAATCTGGATAAAAAGAGTGATGACTATAAGAATCATGCCGCTTCGCTTGGTGTTAATTTAAGGCACCATACGGGAGCGGATGCCATATTGACAGCTCTTGCAGACTACTCATATTATCACTACTATGCTCCGGGGCTCTTGAATGACAGTCAGGGAGTAAATAATGTAAACGCAGTTCTCTCGTGGAAGAAAGATGGCGGAGAAGAGTTGTTTTACGGTATTGGTGGAGGCTTTTCCCGTTTCGCGTTCATCAATCAGAACAAATGCAGTGACAATAATGGACAGATTTATTTGCATAGGGCTCCTATACGCCAGAATAAATTTAATTTCAACGGCAATGCGGGAGTAAATATCTCAAAAGAATCCAAGGCAGGCATCGGAGTGGACTTTACTTATCTCCATACTCCGATGACCGTTGCTGAAGAAGAAAACACAACGCTTAACACCTGGCTATTACGGCTCACCCCGAGCTATCGATATGTTGTCCGTGATCTGTCGGTTGATTTGGGTATGAAAATAGACATAACTCACGGTGAGGGCAAGGCATTCCATATAGCTCCGGATATAAAAGCCGTATATCGTCCGCTGGGTTTCTTGGGGGTAAACATTAAAGCTGGTGGTGGTGAGATTCAGAACACAGCATCTTCAATTTATTTTGACATGCCTTATATGGAGCAGTTAATAGCTTATGAAAACTCTCATGTGCCTCTTATGCTTGACGCAGGATTGACTTTTGGTCCTTTCAAAGGGGCTTATCTTGAGGTTTTCGGCGGCTGGGCTAAAGCTAATGAATGGATGATGCCGTTTGGAAATGCAAACATTGGATTAGCTCCCGTGAATGTGAGCGGCTGGCATGGTGGTGTCACTGCCGGATATCGGTATGGAAGCACTCTTGAGGCGAAAATCACTGCCGAATGCGCGTCTGGGAGCAATAATATAGTCCACTCATATTACCTGTGGAGAGACAGAGCGAAATATGTGATTGACGGTATGGTAACATATTCTCCCATAGATAAACTTGGTATTTCGTTGAAGTACCTGATGCGAGCCAAACGCAAGGCGGGAAACGAATCATTAGGGTCGGTTAATTCTGCCAATTTCGGCGTTAAATACAGAATTAACGACAAGGTGTCGGTTTTTCTTGATGGTGAGAATCTTTTCAATAAACGGTTCCATTATATTGGAGGGGTGCCCTCCCAGGGAATTACAGGGCTTGCTGGTGTAACAGTGAAATTTTAACGATGTCAGAATTACAGATAAATGACAGGTCGGACAGTGTTGTAATTATTCCGACCTATAATGAAAAAGAAAATATCCGCGCTATTTGCGAGGCGGTTATCGGTTTGCCACACCAGTTTGATATTCTTGTTATTGACGATGGCTCGCCGGACGGGACTGCAGATATTGTGCGTGAGCTTCAGAAAGAGACCCCCGGGCGTATTCATCTTACAGAGCGTAAAGGCAAGCAGGGATTAGGCACGGCATATATTGCCGGGTTCAAGCAGTCGCTTGGATTGGGCTACGAGTATATATTTGAGATGGATGCCGATTTCTCGCACAATCCCGCAGATCTGATTCCGCTCCGCAACGCTTGTGCGGTAGAAGGCGCCGATATGGCAATAGGTTCGCGATATGTTACCGGAGTGAATGTGGTCAACTGGCCTATGGGAAGGGTGCTGATGTCATATTACGCTTCCGCTTATGTGAGGTTTATAACCGGGCTTCCCATGCGTGACACTACAGCCGGTTTTGTGTGTTATACCCGCAGAGTACTCGAGGCGATGGATCTTGATAAAATAAGATTTAAAGGCTACGCGTTCCAGATAGAGATGAAGTTCACGGCATTCAAATATGGCTTCAAGATTATTGAGGTTCCTATAATATTTGTGAATCGTGTATTGGGTGAGAGCAAGATGAATAGCAGCATATTCAGTGAGGCTGTATTCGGTGTGATGAGGCTAAAATTGTCAAGCCTGTTCAAGAAATTTCCTGACTATGGGAAAAGGGATAAATAAAAAAACTGTCATATATAATGCCCGGCTTGCTAATGAAGGCAAGGTTGAGGCAGGCTATCTTGTCATAGAAGGTGAATATATATCCGAGGTGGGATATGGGAATGTGCCTGAAGCACTCCTGGGAGATGATAACTGTACGGTAGATGCCGATGGTAGATTGCTGATGCCGGGAATTATTGATGAGCATGTGCATTTCCGTGATCCCGGTCTCACTCAGAAAGCGGACATGATGACGGAGAGCCGTGCGGCAGTTGCCGGCGGAGTTACATCATTCATCGATATGCCGAACACAATGCCGGCAACAACCACGATTGAGGCGGTCGAAGGTAAAATGGCTCGTGCTGCAGAGGTTTCTTGTGCAAACTACGGATTCTTTTTAGGAGCCACAAACAGTAATGTCGACGAACTTCTTGCTGCCGATTATTCCAAAGTGGCGGGAGTTAAAGTATTCCTTGGGTCTTCTACAGGTAATATGTTGGTAGATAGTAAATCAACAATCTCCCGTATTTTTGCCGAGGTGCCTGCTCTGATAGCTGTTCATGCCGAGGATGAATCCATAATCAGCGCCAATAAAAAGATGGTTGTCGAGAAATTCGGAGAAGATGCTCCGGTAGAACTGCACCCGCTGATACGAAGTCGTGAAGCATGTGTCGAGGCGACTAAAAGGGCGGTTGAGGGAGCAAAGAAGTATAATGCAAGACTCCATGTGCTGCATATTTCAACAGAAGACGAACTTGCTTTATTTTCTCCCGGACCTGTTGGAGATAAAAAAATCACGGCTGAGACCTGTCCGCAATACCTTCTATTCTCAAATGCGCAATATGCTACGCATGGTAGTCGGATTAAATGCAATCCGGCAATAAAAATGCAGGAGGATAGATCTGCTTTGCGCAAAGCTGTTGCTGATAGTGTGATAGATGTAATAGCTACCGACCATGCTCCACATTTGCCGGAAGAGAAAACCGGAGGGGCATTGAAGGCTGTATCCGGTATGCCCATGATTCAATTTTCACTGCCTGTTATGCTTTCACTCGCTTCAGAGGGGGTGATTCCGATAGAAAAGGTAGTGGAGACTATGTGTCACAATCCGGCGAGAATATATGGAATTGACCGGCGTGGGTTCTTGCGTCCAGGATACTATGCGGATATTGTGCTGGTTGATGACCAATGCGAGGAATATATAGTGACATCAGAAATGGTGCTTAGCAAGTGCGGCTGGACTCCGCTTGAGGGTGCGACGCTCAGCGCTAAAGTTGACATGACGTGGGTAAATGGAGAAATAGTGTGGCGCTATGGAGTGCTTTTCGGCAGCAAACGAGGCAAGGCATTAAAATTTTCGCGGTAGCTTTTTGTATGGATATTTATTAAATATTCATAACTTTGCCGAGCCGCATAAAAGCGGAATATTACTAAGATAATACCAGAAAACAAATATAGATAATAATGTTAGAAGAGACTAATGTCAAGACACTGGAGAAGGTCGTGGTGCGTTTCTCCGGTGATTCCGGTGACGGAATGCAGCTTGCCGGAAACATTTTCACCAATGTGTCGGCAGGAATAGGCAATCAGGTATCAACTTTCCCCGATTATCCGGCTGAGATACGAGCCCCCCAGGGTAGTCTCGGTGGTGTGAGCGGCTTCCAGGTGAGTGTGGGAAATAAAGTTCATACTCCGGGTGACCACTGTGATGTGCTTGTAGCTATGAATCCTGCTGCTCTCAAGCAAAATTTTCATCATGTTAAACCCGGCGGGGTGATTATCGTAGATATTGATTCTTTCAAAGAAGCGGATTTGCGCAAAGCACTTTTTACTACCGATGAACCTTTCAAGGAACTCGGCATCAATGCTCAGGTGGTAGAGGTTCCCATCACATCCTTGACAAAGGAAGCACTTGCGGACAGCGGGCTGGACAACAAGAGCATTCTGAAATGCCGAAATATCTTCGCGCTTGGTCTGGTATGCTGGCTGTTTGATCGTCCGCTTGAAAGTGCTCTTCATTTCCTGCGAAAGAAATTTGCCAAGAAACCCGCTATATATGAGGCAAATGCAAAGGTTATCAACGCGGGGTATAACTACGGCGGCAATATCCACGCCACAGTATCTACTTATAGAATTGAAAGTGACCCGGCAAAGCCCGGTGTCTATACCGATATAAACGGCAATACCGCAACCGCGTGGGGCCTTATCATGGCTTCGGAAAAGAGTGGTCGTCCGCTTTTCCTCGGTAGCTATCCCATAACACCTGCAACCGATATTCTTCAGGAGCTTGCAAAGCGCAAAGACCTTGGCGTAAAAGCTCTCCAGATGGAGGATGAGATTGCAGGGGTGTGCTCTGCTATCGGAGCCTCGTTTGCGGGTAATCTTGCAGTGACTTCAACTTCCGGCCCCGGTCTTGCGCTAAAGAGTGAAGGTATAGGGCTCGCGGTAATTGCCGAGTTGCCACTGGTGGTAATAGATGTGCAGCGTGGTGGTCCTTCTACCGGACTTCCCACCAAAACTGAACAGACCGACCTCATGCAAGCGCTCTATGGCAGAAACGGAGAGAGTCCTGTAGCAGTAGTGGCTCCGGCTACTCCTACTGATTGCTTCACAATGGCATTCGAAGCGTCAAGAATAGCAATCGAGCACATGACACCGGTTATTCTGCTAACCGATGCGTTCATCGGCAACGGCTCTTCCGCATGGCGTATTCCCGACTCTAACGAATATCCGGAAATAAAGCCGCCCTATATATCGGCTGAGAAAGCCGCCGAAATTTCCTGGCGGTCCTATAATCGTGATGAGAAAACCAAAGTGCGCTACTGGGCTATCCCTGGAACAGAGGGTCTTACTCACCGTCTCGGTGGTCTTGAAAAGGACTATGATACCGGGGCTATATCCACAGATCCTGCGAATCACGAAAGGATGGTATATACCCGGCGTGAGAAAATCGCGCGTATCGCTGATGATATCCCCCAGCTGGAAGTGCTTGGGGATGAGGATGCAGATGTTCTGCTTCTTGGTTGGGGAGGTACTTATGGTCACCTCCGCACGGCGGCTCAGGACCTTTGCTGCATGGGACGCAAAGTTGCGTTCACTCATTTCCGCTATATCAATCCTCTGCCTTCCAACACAGGCGATGTACTTAGGAAGTATAAAAAGGTGATTGTGGCGGAGCTTAATACAGGTCAGTTTGCCGACTATCTCCAGGCTAAATACCCTGATGTGCATATCGAGCGGATAAATAAGGTTCAGGGTCAGCCGTTCCTCGTGGAGGAAGTGATTGAAGGTGTTACACGTATAATGGATGAAAAATGATGGAAAATAACGAATATACTCCCGCTAATTATAAGAGTGATCAGCCGGTGCGCTGGTGCCCCGGCTGCGGTGATCACGCGATTCTCAATTCTCTCCACAAGGCAATGGCTGCAGTGGGTGTGGCTCCGCATAAAACGGCTGTTATTTCCGGTATCGGCTGCTCGTCACGTCTGCCATACTATATGAACACCTACGGTTTCCATACCATTCACGGCAGAGCTGCAGCTATAGCTACGGGATTTAAAGTTGCAAATCCTGAAATGACAGTCTGGCAGATTTCCGGAGACGGCGATGGTCTCGCAATTGGAGGTAATCACTTCATTCATGCGGTTAGGAGAAATATTGACATCAATATACTTCTTTTCAACAACAAGATTTACGGGCTTACGAAGGGGCAGTATTCGCCGACCAGTGATCGTGGGTTTGTATCAAAATCATCACCTTACGGCACTGTTGAGGATCCGTTTATCCCTGCTGAATTAGTTTTCGGCGCGCGCGGCAACTTCTTTGCGAGAAGCATAGATGTGGAGCTTCAGATTTCTCAGGAAGTACTGACCGCCGCCGCCAGACACAAGGGCACCTCTGTAGTGGAGATTCTTCAGAACTGCGTGATTTATAACAACGGTATCCATAATTTCATTACAGATCGTGAACACCGTGCAGAGCGCACCATCCATCTTGTAGATGGTGAGAAAATGCTCTTTGGCAAGGACAAAGAGCGTGGGCTTGTGCAGGATGGATTCCTGCTAAAGGCAGTGGAAATCGGCAAGGACGGTTATACTATTGATGATGTCCTTGTGCATGATTCGCATACCAAGAGCAATTTCCTGCACCAGCAGCTTGCAATGATGGATGGCACGGATCTACCTCTGGCAATCGGCATCATCCGTGATGTAGAAGGACTTACATATAATGAGGAGCTTGAGCAGCAGGTGGAATGCGTTAAATCCGCAAAAGGGTTCGACGGGCTCCGCAGCATGATTCTTGCAGGAGAAACCTGGGAGGTGAAATAAACATTGCCTACTCCAAATATGTTGTATTAAAAACATTACGCAAAATTCTGAATATGAGAATCAAATCATTTGTGCCGGCAGTGATAGCCGTGGCGCTTGTGGCAACAGGTTGCTCAAGCAATAAGAAATTGGTTGAACTGCAGGGTAAATACGATGCTCTGGCAAAGGATTATCATACTTCACAGGTTGAGCTTGCCAAATCTCAGGAGCGGGCAAACAGTCTGGATGCCCTTCTCGCGGAGGCAAGGAAAAACAATGATCAGTTGAAGCGTAACTATGAGTCTATTCAGGGCTCATTAAATCAGAGTTTGCTTCAGAATCAGCAGGGTAACATCAATATATCCAAGCTTGTGGATGAGATTAATGCCTCAAACCAGTATATTAAGCAACTTGTTCAGGCTAAGAGTAAGAGCGACTCGCTGAATATGGTACTCACGAATAATCTCACTCGCTCACTCACTCGTGATGAGCTAAAGGAGGTTGATGTGAAGGTACTTAAGGGTGTTGTTTATATTTCTCTCGCTGATAATATGCTATTTAAATCAGGTAGCTATGAGGTGAATTCCCGTGCGAAGGAAACGCTTAGCAAGATTGCCAAGATTATTAAGGATTACGGCGATTATGATGTGCTTGTGGAGGGGAATACCGATGATGTGCCCATCAGTCGCACGAATATTCGTAATAACTGGGATTTGAGCGCTCTCCGTGCATCATCTATAGTACAGGTCCTTCAGAATGATTTCGGGGTTAATCCGCAGCGTCTGTCGGCAGCCGGCAGGGGTGAGTTCAATCCGATTGCCGATAACAGGACAGAGTTGGGTAAGCAGCGCAACCGCCGCACTGAGATTATTATCACTCCCAAACTTGATCAGTTCCTCGAATTGATAGATAAGGCTCCCGAGACAAAAGGGAATCGTTAAAAGTGAAGCCATACAATAATATCCGGCTCTGAAGAACGTCAAAAGGTGTGATTTCGGAGCCGGATATGTTTTTGTGGAAATAAAATGCTAACTTTGCGGCAATAAGTAGTTTTTTGAAAATGGATTTATTTGAAAAAATCAGCGCGGATATCAAGGCGGCTATGCTTGCCAAAGATAGAGTGCGCCTGGAAACCCTCAGGCGTAGAAAAGTGTCTCGTATACACATCTCCGAGCCCACGAGACGTAGAGGAA
>CAMWUZ010000012.1 GCA_947177595.1 uncultured Porphyromonadaceae bacterium
AAATGTTTTGCACAAAAATAGTGACAAAATCCGAGAAACACAATAACAGTCGGGAGCCGGCAGCTGCCAGTCGTAAGTTTAATGGATGCAAAAAGCGGGAAAGACTTTGAGACCTTCCCGCTTTTGAATTCCTATCGGTTAGTTCTTAATCAGTCGATTTTTACTTTGATGGCTTTTGCACGTGGAACCGTGACAATGTAGATGCCCCGGGGCAGAGCTACAGGATTTACCCGACGACCGGTAATGTCAAATACCTGAGAGTCTTCGGGAGCGATGATGTCAGAACCTACCACTCTCACGGCGTTCTCGCCGCGGTCTTCTGATCCGACACCTTCAATTCCTGTGATTTCTGCAACAAACACATAGGTTTCCGACACTTCGCCGACAGGCTTGTCATTCTCCATCAGCACGGCAAGAAGTGTTGTGCTGCGAGTGAGCTCGAATGCACCGTTATATCTGGTCCAAGCGTCTATTGAGAAAGGTATGCCGCTCTCGGTGGTATAGTAGATGGTGTATGAGCCGGCGGCTAGATCGTCAACGGGAGAAATCTTGACAAGTTTACTTCCGTTTTCACTGTCATCCAATTCAAACTTCACCTTGCCGCTCACTGTGCTTGTTGAGCCTCCGACAACCATAACATGGAGCTGAGACACAGCTCCCATGGGCTTACCGGGAACCTGGGCGCGGGCATATAGCACCGTTCCCTGTGTAAATACAAGCGGGGTACTTGAGGAGTACCTGCTTCGGCAAGAGGGATCGTTTCTGCCATAGTATATAGCGGCTCCGTCCTCTGCTGACAGACGAACGGTAGTCTTGCCATATTCCGAGGTTACGTTGAAACTTACATTTCCGGTCTGTTCCACCTTGTTGAGAGTGATGATGATCATATTGCTCTCAGCAAATCCGGGAGCCTGACATTTCACTCTTATGACCTCACTGCTATTGATGAGAATCGGGTGTTGATAAGTGTACCAAACAGCGTTACTCAGCTCCTCATTATGGCTGTCGATCATATAGTAGATTGTAGTGTTCCGGTCTTTATTGTCAAGGGTTACTGTGGCTGTGCCGTAGAAGTCGGCTATAATATCACCGTTTTCCTGAGTAATCTGCGTCATGGTATTTGTGATTTCCGCCATGGCTCTGCCGGTACGTGTGACCCTCTCCGCCTTTAGAGGCCAGAATTCTATTTCTCCGGCTCGTGTCGGCTCACCGAGCATCACGAAACCGGTGAGATTATAAGCGCCGCCTTCAATAAAATCTTCAGGTATGTCGTTTCCTTTGTCATCTCTATGACTAACGTCCACCTTGCCGAGTCGTCCGACTATCATGGAATGAGCGGAACCGGTCTGTGGTTCTGATATGGTCCATAGCTCTTCATTCTCAACCGGTGCCGATGTAGTTTTTTTGTTTACAGTGACATTCATCAGAGTGACGAGTCTGTTTACATGATACTGCGGGGAAATGGCGGTAATGGTATCGGGCTGAGCGTGGAACTGATCTGCCTCGGGAGTTTGTTTATCCCCTTCCCACTTCGGGCTGGTGATTTTTTTGAAGGTGGACATATGACCGGTTGCCATAGCGATACGGTTGCCGTGGTCATCAACCTTATAGCCGACGGTGAAGTCTGTCACATATCTGCCAGCCCTGAATATGCTGTCCCATCCCTCCTCATTATAAACGGGTAAGAAATTACCCATCGAACCCGCGAGGAACATATAGTGACCTCCGGTAGCAATTATCTTGAGATTTGAAGTGAAACGGTAATTGCGTCCGGCTCTCGCGAGGTCAAGATAATTGAGGATATACTGCACCTCGGTGCTGTTTCTTACAAATATGCGGCTGACTGTGGCGCTCGGTTTCTTACCAGCCTTATAAGCGTATGCCTTGATTGTAACACGATCCTGCCCGTTGGGAATATTGTATGTGAATGGTTTTTCATCATACGCTATTCTTGCAGAGACATTGGTTCTGGGATCAAGCCCGTTTGTAGAGTAAAATACTTTGGTTCCCTCCTCATGCTCGATATTGATTTTGAGTTCGTTGACAAATTGCTGCACATCAGCGTTCTTATCGGTAGCCTCGGTTATGAAGAGATTCGGGTTAGCCACCTGACCGTTATTTGTATCAAAGTCAATCATAGCCAGAGCATAAGAAGAATTTTCCTTATTATGCTCGTTTCTGATAAGGATACCTTTGATGTCATACAGCGCATCATGATTTTCAGGGTCGTAGGCATTATCCCATCCGTTGAGACATTCTTCAAAAATATCGAATGCGAGCGAAACCGGCGCGGCATCATCTTCTCCCACTACGAGGGTATATTCCGGATCATCGTCCGGACCCTCCTTATTAACCTTTACGTTTAGAAGATTGATATGCCGCATCTCCCAATTCTCTCCGAGCTCTATGTTACGGTAATATGACTCGCTGGCAGGGTTTTCATAATCCACTGCTATAGGAGATGTCGCCGGCTTGAACCCTTCAATGGAATCCTGAAACCATACAGTGAGTGCGAATCCTGTGGATTCGCTGATAAGGTTACCGCGACGGCTCGCAGCCGGAAGGAGTGCGAAATTAGTAATGATGTCACCGGATTTAAGCATACGTATGGAATCTTCTCCAACAGGCACCCGGGGATTTATCCATTGGTCTTCATTGTGTATAAGGATATAATTTGCAGATGTGAACTTGCCAGAAGGATCGGTCGGGTAACGGTCACGCACATATAACCATTCTGGAGTAGCCTCTACCACAACCGCCTCCGCTTCCCGGCTGAACTGAGCATAATATTTGGCATTAAATACCACTTTAGTATCCTGCTGGTATATAGATTGCGGCAGGTCATTCAATTCAGGCAGATATATGTCTTTGAATTCCGCAATAGATTTGACTGTCGCATCGAGGTCGTGCCAGGTAACAGGCACATTTGATGGTTCAAGAGTCCAGAGACCGGTCTCATTTTTTGCGTAAACCCACAGATTACAGAAATTGTCAGGATAGTCAAGAGTGTTGAGATGTATAGTGGGAACATTATCAATCACAGGTACTACAAGGGTCGGATTTTCCACAGGAGTATTTCCAACAGACCAATAGTAGGTCAAATTGTCATGCCTGATATTACCAATTGTAATGTTCAGCTCCGGAGAGATAGCGTTAAGTCCTTCTGAGGTCAAGCGGTTTGGAGCAAAGAGTTCCGGAGTATCCGGACATTCAATGATATCTTCACATGGAAGGAGCGCAATCGAGCCGCTTGTCTGACCGACATAGCAGGTGATCGCATAAGTATTGCCATCCTCCATAGCGGTAATCTGATCCTCGATAGTGTTTGCAGGATCCTCATCCGGAAGAATCAGTCGGGTATATAGGGTGTATTCCGTGCCGTCCAGACCTCTCACTTTGGAGTCGGTGCCCGTTACTTTTTCAAGGGCACGCATCCTCACCTTGCGATTGAACCAGGTTGCATCAACAGTTGTGCGGTCGGGACAAAACTCCATATCCGGATTTTCCGTTCCTCCTGATTCAGCAGGAAAATCTCCGGCAACAGCTTCCGGCAGATAGTTTATGAAGCTCTCGGTAGGCATAGGGGTGATGAGAATCTCCGGCATGATGTTTCTACCGTCGATATTATTTCTATAGGCGATGCGTCCGATAATTTCTCCACCATTTATTATGCGGTCCTTGCCATCGGCTTGCTTATGATAGGTCTTGAATGCTTCCGGCTCGTTATTGCGATTGTTCACCACAAGTTTGATCGGGTTGTGAAACACATCCTCAAGATATACGTAGTAAGTGTTTTTACCGGCTTCGAGTGCCGCATCGGTTTCAAACACATCTACAACCCTGAGTCTGTTGTCACCGGTAGCGCCGGCACCGTGAAGAGCAACCAACTGATTCTGGCTATATCCTTCGGCGGGAACATTATAATTATCTGTATAGAACGGTGTGGTTTCGATCTGCTCCACATCTATCATTGACCATGGGCTATACAGGTTGAATTTCTCATGACGTGTTCTGACGAACAGTCTTCCGGTACCACTCATATCCAACCCGTTACCGTTCGGCAAGGTTATGATGCCGTTTTGAACAGGATAGTCTGTGACAGACTGAGGTGTTGAATTTACTTCCCTACCTCCGTCAAACCTGAATTGAGCTACCGTTCCTTCATGAGCTCCTTCCGGTATCGTTACCTTTATATCAGCGGACTTGGCGTATGTGATACGCGGCACAGAACCTGAAACCCACGTATAGTTTTCATTTGTCGGTTTAGAAATCCCCGGCGCTTTCAGTGGAGTACGAACGACTTTAACCGTAAGAACGGGACTGTAAACTTTCTCTCCGTCTTGCGTGGTCGTATATGCCCGAAGATGTATGTACGGATTCTCGGTAAGAGTCTGCCCTTCGCCGTTAAAAATAAGTCGTGAACTGTTGATCAGCGGGAAATTAGGTGTATCTTTTTGATTTTCGGGCATACCGAATACAAACCATGTGTTCTGGTTGCCCCAGGTTTCAGCTTCCGTTTCGTCCTTAGATCCTACAAATGTCCGGGCTTCAAAAAACGGGGTGCTATCATCAGGGGTGGGATATGATGTGATGGCATATTCAAGCGTGCCTACCGATTTTTCCGTAACATCGGGGGAGGTAATCGAGGTTATAGCATCGGCATAAGGCTCTATAAAATTTAGGATAAGCGCATTGCCGTCTGCCTCAACAGTTGATGCGGGTGACTTCCAGTCTGTAAGGGGAATGATTTTCACAAATCCGTTTAAATTCTCAAAATCAAATGCTTTGGCATATCCTATAAGGACAGGCATAGCAGGTGCCTCAGGTGAGATGCGGCGGCAGTTGACCGTACATTTGAGACCTATATTACCATTACTGTCAACACCTGCTATATAAACGTTTGTAGATTGATTGAAAATAGCATCGGCAGGTAATACCACCCCTACCTGAGGGTCATATTCGCGCCAGTTTTCATAAGGAATATTATCGGCTGTGACATAAATCATTTTGACTGCATCCTCGGGCATATTGAACTTAAGCACTGCAGGACGCTCTATATAAGTATAGGAATAAGTAGCCACTCCCGTGAGAACAGACTGTGCGGTAGAAGGTATCGCCGATTCATCAATAACAGGAGCTTCCAGAGGATTATCCCATACCACAGCTATTTTGCCGAAACGGAAATCATATCCCATTTTGGAGGTGGCTCTGCTGAAGGTAATCGAAGCTCTCGGCTGAACGGGAATATAAACAATATTTCCATCCTCATCCACTTCAAATACGTCCCCATCAGTTTTTATACCGTCTGTTAACGAGACATGAACCTTAAGATCTTCGTTTGATATATTATATTGTGTGAATTTCTGGTTTTTATTTCGGGTAAAAATCACTTTCTTGATAACCATCTGAGGTTGCAGTGACTCAATAGTCATATGTACAGTTTCATTCGGTGACATCTGTAACCACAGACCCGTATTCGTTGATGTTTTCTTCTCATACAAATCCAATATTTTTTCCGTTGTTTTCGTAGAAAGATAAGGGGTTTCCGTTACAATCCCCTGAAAGTTTATACTGAATCCTCTGTCACCATTGATATGCGTGACTCTGAAAGAACATATATCATTAAGAGATGAATAGCTGGGAGGATATCCGTCTTCTTTAGGTTTACCGTTGGAAATGTAAGTGATGTAAGGCACATAAGACTGCTTGTCTATTTCCTCTCCATCTTTAAGGCTATAGGCGTAGTTAACTTCCTTCGCCCTGTCTCGGTTCCATGGTGATGGAATACCAGTAAACGTAATACCTACCTCCTCTTCAACCGAGGCACTTGCTAAAGGAGAGATGATGATTAGCGTGAATAGAAAAAGTGAAAATTTTCTCATACTTCTTCCCTGTAAAAAAAGTTTATATTTACCTGTTGTTAATTCCTACTTTATTAAAAAAAGTATCTATACAGACCTTACGCCCTGTAAATCGCGCGCAAAATTAATTATTTTTTTATAAAAGATGCAGTGGATGAAATTATTTTCCACAAATTTTTATTCAAACAAAATACTTAAAGAATTTGTGGAGGCTATCTATGATGAAGGAATATGAAAAAAGTTCCCACGATCGGGATGACCGCGGGAACTCTGATATAGGAGGTATATTAAATTCTTACCAACCGGGGTTCTGTGTCCAGAGACCTTCGGTGAGTGAAATCATGCGCTCCTGAATGGGAAGGAGGTAGTCACGGTTGAGATTAAACTGCCATCCGTTGGGATACGCCGCCTTGTTTACTGGGTTTATGTAGCGGAGTGGATCTCCGGGTGCACCGGTGAGATAGAGTGTGTTTCCACTCGCCAGGTCATATTTGAGACCGGCGTTTTCAGGAAGTGTTTCAAGGTCACTACCGATGTAGAGAGCACCCTGGTGCCATTTGCCAACGAAGATGTCACCGGCAGCAGCCCAGCGGAGGATGTCTTCGAGACGACGACCTTCGCAAGCTGTTTCAACACGACGCTCGCGGCGCACAGCCTGAACATATTTGTCAAGGTGAGCGAAAGGATATTCGGGATCGGTGTTGTACTCGCGGTCGAAATCCATAGCAGGCATACCTACACGGTCACGGAGTGGCTGGATAGCTTCAATAATCTTGGTAGCGTTTGCAGCTCCACCAAGTTCAGCGAGCGCTTCAGCATAGTTAAGGAGCACGTCGGCATAACGGAACTGGATAGCGGGAGTAGCACCTGCACCTTCAGCATCAAGGTTTCCGGTATAGTCTATCTGGCAATGCTTGAGCAGTGAGTAGCCTGTGGTGCAAGCCCATGTTGCTTTTGCACTGGCAGCGAGAGGGGGATATGTGTAATCATCGGGACGGTCGGGACGAAGAGTCTGACCGGGAGTAGCAACAGTCTGTGCAAGACGCGGGTCGCGAACAGTGGGGAGGAGTTCAGTACCCCAAGTTTGTTTGGCTGTCATTTTTTCGGTGCCAACAAAAGGACGTCCGTCAATAGTCAGGTAGTCATCGACGAGTGATGCTGTTACACCGATACCACCGCCACCGGTATTGAGATAACGGTTGACATCATTGGCAATTTCATCTCCGTCATATTTCTTGAACCAGAGAATTTCGGGATTGTTGCTGAGGTCTGTTGTCTGGAAAATCACCCGGTAGTCATTGTTAGGTTTGCCGGTATTGTAAATTTTCCATACTCCGCGATCCATCACATCCTTAGCCGCGTTAGCAGCCTGAGTGAGATAGTCGTTGATCTTGGTATCTGTAACAGCGGGGTCAAAGAAGGGGTCATTTGCAGCCTTGTGATATTTTTCCCAAGTACCTTCAAACAGAGCGACCTGGCTCTTGAATGCGCGTGCCACATCTTTGTGAACTCTGAACGAAGCGCTGTTGTTTTTCGTACCCAAGAGGTTGATAGCTTCATCAAGGTCGGCGAGAATGTGGTCTGCGATAACCATGCGGCTTTCGCGGGGTAATTTCATCTGCTCCAAATCGGGATCAAGAGGGGTATCGACCCAAGCAACTCCACCGTAGTTAACAAGGAGCTGGTAGTAGTACCATGCGCGGAAGTAGTAGCCTTCTCCCACAGCCTGATTGTATGAAGCAGTACCTATCGCGTTGCAGTTGTCAAGATTGTTGAGGAAGAAGTTGACGTTGCGGATATTGTTGTACTGAGAGAGACTGGAAGCACTGCTGACAGAATTTGAACCTGCAATGCGGGTATTAACAGAAGAACCGGAAAGGTTATCAGAATTAACGTCATTTCCGGCAATACCGTTACCGCCGCCAGCCATCATACCCTGTGTCTTGACAGCATTCTGATAGAACTGGTCAAGATAGCTGCTCATTTCGCCGACAGTCTTGAACGGCTTTGCAGAGGAGAGCACTCCCTCCGGTTCGCGGTCAAGATCGTAGCACGATGTAAGTGCCAGACTTGTCGCAAGGAATATTGATAATATTTTCTTCATTGCTATAATTATAATAGTGATTAGAGAGTGATATTAAGACCTACAGACAGAACTTTGTTCATAGGATAGTTTTTACCAGCCTCGCCGCCGTAAGAAGCTCCGGTGAACACACCTTCGGGATCATACATCTTGGCAAGTTTAGTGCTTGTCCAGAGATTTTCACCGGTGAAGTACACCTGTACCTGCTGGAGACCAACGTGCTTGAGAAGAGCTGAAGGGAGGTCATAGCTTACAGTAATGTTTTTCAAACGGATATATGAAGCATCCTGAAGGTAGCGAGAAGAGGTCTGCATATTACGGTTCTGGTATGTACCGATACCGCCTGCAGTGTGGAGGTAGGGCTTGGGATAGTAAGCATCGCGGTGGTCTTCAGTCCAGTAATTTGTGTGCTCCTTAAAGAAAGTAGCCTGAGCATATGAACCCCATCCCCAGAAATATGGCTGTGTACCGGGATTCCAGTCACGCTTGCCGACACCCTGGAACATAAGGCTAAGTGAGATGCCTTTCCAACGAATGTTGCCGTTGATAGTATATTGATAGCGGGGAGTAGTGTTACCTATGATTGTATAGTCACCCATATCACCGAGCACATTTGAGCCTCTATCAATCTTGCCGTCATTATTAATGTCGATATATTTCTGGTCACCGGGTGTCCAAACACCGCCGTTGAGATATTTGAGGTTAAGTGAGTTAAATTCGTCAGCCTCTTCCTGAGTCTGAATAATACCACCTGATTTAAGGCCCCAGATCTCACCTACCATTTTGCCTTCATACCAGTTGCCTGCAGGATTTGTGAATGTGGGATTCTCATATTTGGTAACTTTTGCAGTAGCGTCAGCAACAGAACCACCTACGCTATAAGTGATGTCCTTACCGATGCGACCTGTCCAGTTGAGGTTAAGCTCCCAACCGCGGTTGCGCATATTCGCGTTGTTTGCCTGCGGAGCAGAAGCACCGAAGAAGTCGGGATAGTCAGCACCCGGGCCGAGCATATCTTTAGTATCGCGCTGGAAGATTTCCACGGTACCGGTGAGCTGGTTATTGAAAAGACCGAAGTCAAGACCAAGGTTCTTGCTCTCTACCTTTTCCCATGTGATGAATGGGTTTGCCACACCGGGAGCATTGATATAACCGTTGCGTGTGTTACCAAACCAGTAGTTACCTTTATTGGTAACACTCATAGTTTCAGCGAAGGTGTAGAGAGCAGCCCCAGCCTGGTTACCCATTCTACCCCAAGAAGCGCGGAGCTTGAGCTGATTGACTGTGTTGTAGATTGACTGCCAGAATTTTTCGTTTGCGATATTCCAACCTACAGATACAGAGGGGAAGAAGCCCCAGCGGTTGTTCTTGGCAAAACGTGATGTACCGTCATAGCGCATATCCACCTCAAGAAGGTAACGGCTGTCGTAATTATAGTTGAGTCGTCCATAAACGCCACGTGTAGTCCAACCGTTACGGGTTTCAGAAGCGGTAACGTCGTCAGAACCGAGGTTAAGACCGGGAGTAGCGGTAGAGTAAAGACCTCTTGTATAGTTCTGGATATAAGAATACTGGTTGTCCTCGCTCTGGAAACCTACGAGAGCTGAAAGTTCGTTAACATCAGCGAATTTAAGATTATAGCTGGTGAAAACGTTGAAGTTCTGATAGCGTGTGTTAGATTCCTGACGGAGGTACTGACCGTTTGTCACAGCTCCTATCTCACCTCTTACACCTTTAGATGTGGTAACGCCGTCAGCAGCGTAGATGTCCGGAGCAACGTTTAGTGCTTCATGGTCAAGAACTATCAGACGATATGTGTAGTCAGCGTTAATTTTCCAGTTTTTAACGGGTTCGATTTCAGTACCGATAGTGATGTTCATACGGTCGCGTTTGCTCGTTGTGTATGTTCCGCTCTGGAGATATGGAATCATAGTGAGCTCAGTGAAGTTGCCGTTGGGATCAAGATAGTGAACGGTAGGACGGAAACGTGCGAGTGAATGGTAGAAACCTTCGCTTAGACCGCCTGTGCCGAAGGGGGTGTCAGTATCGGAGTGCATGAATTTGGTATTTGCACGGATACGCATCCATTTGGTCACTTCCGAGTTGATATTTGCAGCGAAGTTGTAACGCTTGTAGCCCATGTCGGCGTAGCGAAGGATGCCGTCCTCACCGTAGTAGCCGAGAGATACATAGTACTGTGCGCGTTTGCCGCCACCGCTTGCACTGATATTGTGATTCTGCTTGAACGCCCAATCCTTATAATGGAGATCAAAGTAGTCGGTGTTACCGATACCTGACTCAGAGTTTTCAAAGGCGGGGTTCATGAGACTGTTAGCAGGGAGTTCCTGCCAGGGATCAACACTTGAGGGATTGTCACGGAACTGACGGAGGAGTTCAAGTTTTTCATCTGAATAGAGACGGCTCACTCCGGCGTTTGTTGCAGCATGATTCCACATCTTGGCGAATTCATAGCCATCAAGCATTTTCGGAAGTTTTGTAGGAGCGTTCCAACCCACATTACCTGAGTAGCTGACTCTCATTTTACCCTCTTCACCACGTTTGGTAGTTACGAGAATAACACCATAAGCAGCGCGAGCACCATAGATAGCGCTTGCACCTGCGTCCTTGAGCACTGAAATGCTCTGAATGTCGGAGGGGTTAACATCTGAAAGACTCATTTCCACCCCGTCAACAAGAACGTAAGGTGCGCCTGAGCCGGAAAGGTTGCCCTGACCACGGAGCTGAAGAGAAGCGCTACCGCCGGGGCGACCTGCATTACCGTTGCTTACAAGAAGTCCGGGAACCATACCCTGAAGCATCTGAGCGGCATCAGCAACAGGGTGAATCTTTAGGTCATCACCTTTTACCTGTGAAACGGCACCGGTGAGATTTACTTTTTTCTGTACTCCGTAACCCACAACAACAACTTCGTCGAGTGATTCGGCAGTGGGTTTGAGTGTAATTTCAAGAGGTTCGCCTTTCCATACAACTGTCTGCTGTTCATAGCCGACATAAGAAATTTTGATGGTGGCTCCTATCTTGACATTAGGAATAGTGAATTTACCGTCAATGTTTGTTGAGGCTCCGTTTCCGCCTTCAACAAAAACCGATGCACCGGGAAGAGGCTCTCCGTCCTCGTCATAGACTGTACCCGAGCATGCAGCGGTTTGCTGAGCCGAGGCTACTGCACTTACACCCCCCCCCATTTGTAATTGACTATCAGCCAACACATTGGGCGACAAGGCTACCGATGAGGCAACAAGTGCCATAGCAGCATAATAAACTTTTCGCATAAAAATTGGATAATTAGTTGTGAAAATGATTGGTGAATAATATTATTATTTATTCAACGAAATAAACGGTTTTTTACACATCTTCCAAATTATCCTAACATTTTAACAATCAGATAAAAATAAAAAGCTACCGTTTATTATGATAAAGCGGTAGCCACTAATATGTTATATAAAAAAATGTTTTACAACATACTCAATGCTCTCAATTGCTCAAGGATTTCAAGCCTACTCATACGGCGGCGACGCTTGAGAGTATCGGCAAAATCGTGAATCACACTCTGCACTCCCTGATGGTTGAACACACGGAAAAGAATGGTGTATTCGCGGTCAAATACCCTGCTTATTTCGTCATCTTCAAGCCCGCAGGTGTCTCTCCCCTCCTGAGCCACGGTATTTCTTATTATATTCTTGCGGTTCAGGGCTACCGGTACCTTATCAAGCACAAGGCTGCGACACATTATATTGGATATCAGCATCGCAACGGAGAGTTCGTAGTTTTCCTTTATCTGCCTCCATGCCGATTTCGCCGACAGTCCGGGATTACCGTTAAAATAATACATATCGTGCATTTCCACCATGGCACCGGGCTCTTCATCCAGACTTATGGAAGAAAGCATCTCCTCTCCGTTGAACACCATGATACCGACAGCCATGCCGGTAGCGCCATAGCATTTGTCATCTTCATTACGATATGCAAGTTCGTTTTTCATATTGTTTTTATTATTAAAACAGCTATGCAGTGTGTCAGTTCACTACCGCAATCTTAGCCACAGCTCCTTTTGACGAAGAATTGGCTGCCGAGGATGCAAAGATATAATAAATTCCGGTACGCACTCTTTTTCCGGCTGAATCGGTAAGATTCCATGTGATCATTCCTCCTTCAGCACGTGTCTGCCAAAGAACGGTTCCTGCAGAATCGGCTATCTTCACAAGAGCACCGTCGGTAAGTCCCTCCACTGTCACATCTCCACCATACTCCGGAGTAACCGGATTCGGATATACTTTTATATCAGAAAGACTCTCGGCAGGTGCGACCGAACTTCCTCCATACACCATGATGCCCTGCGGCGTGGCAAAATAAACAGAATTGTCGGTGGCAGAAGCATAGACCGCATTGACTTTCTGCTCCGGAAGCGGAGAATTTGACGCAGTGAAGTGAGATATAATCTCATTTCCTTCCGGATTGAGAAGATACACTCCCGAAGCCTCGGTAGCAACCCACTTGCGGTTCGCACCGTCAGTGCAAATATCAAGTACCATATCAGTACCGGCAAAATAATCGGACAATCCTGTTCCATCGCCATGATCTATCTTGAGACGACGTACTCTGAGAGAAGGATCGAGAGCGCTTTCAGGTGATGCTATTTCTATCACACCCTCAGAAGTACCTATCCACACCTTGCCATGTCGGTCTTCAGTAATGGAAGTGAATCTTGTAGGTGAGAAATTTTTTCCATCGGTATCTGTCAGGTCGTTCCACAATACAACCTTGTCATCGGTAAAATTATCAGGGGTACCGTTTGTATGGTATGCCACAAAGCAATGGCTGCTATTAGATGAAAAAATAAATATTACAGGAGATTTCTCACAATGAAAAATTCTTATATCCTTGCCATTTTCAAATCCTTTGAGATCGGGCACATACCAGTCGGAACTATTCACCTGCTCCGGATCAAGTTTCCTTTTAACCGCCGGAAGCACCATTATACCGGTTGAAGGGGTCAGTCCATCCGCACCAATCCACATATTTCCACCTTTATCAAAGCTCACTTCATATACACGGCTACCCCATGGAGCGGACATCGGAGCATTTGTTTTATCATATTTTCCCACAAACTCTGACTCTTTCACCTTGTATAATCCGTCATTACCGGTTCCTATAAAATAGGTGTTGTCATCATCAGGATCTTCCGCAAGGCGAGTGGTGGCAGCAGCCCTTTCTTCCGCACGTGAAACATAGTCGGCGGCAACGACCCCGAGCTTCACTCCCCGAGCGGCAACGTCACTTATATTTCCATCAGCTAAAAGCGAGGTTTGCTGCCGGGTAAATATACCTTCATTTACAGTAGAAGCAGCCGTGCGGTATGCAGATGGACCCAGAATAGTGAAATACACTCTGTCACCTTTTTTATCCGGTATGATGAAAGAAGCCTCACGCACAGAAAAGGAATATGGCCGTGCACGCTCGTTTACTATGCTCCAGGTATTACCCGAACGCACAAATGAAACGAGTCCCGAATTATCAAGAGCCCATATCTGTAAAGCGGGATCAAGTGCTCCTATCACATTTCCGGATACCTGCACAGGCAATTCCACTATCTGTCCGTTTGCTACAGAAGTATTACCGGAAACGAAACCGGCACCATTATCAGTGCTGAAAAATGGAAGGGTGGTAAATCCTATTTCATCCGCAGATATGAGAGATTTTCCTTCAAAAGTGAGTTTAGTTACCCTTCCCTCACTTTTTGCCAGCATAGTGGATCCATTTACCGATGCTATTTCAGTTGTAGGACCGGGAGAATAGATTTTGTTCCATCCATCCAACTTATTTATCTTGCTGTCAAGAGAAGCTGTCAAGAGGTCATTATCCACAGATATGACCATGAGGTCATCAGTAGTTCCTATAGCCGATATTTTCACTCCATAGTTGCCGGAAGAAATAACTTTACGGGAATTAATATCTATCTCCACTACTCCAAAATCCGTAGCAACATACAGCATGTTTTTCCGCCATGATATACCGTTTATTGATTTTGAAGAACTGACAGATGCATCGCGTATATCTGAAATATTGACAACACTTCCATCAGGTGAAAGAATATCAATATTACCGTTTGAATAGGCTATCGCTATCCTTTCATTGGATTTATCAAGATAAATATCAGTTACATAATAGTCGCTCAGAGCATTGTCAATGGTATAGGCAATGTTTTCGCCGGTACCTTTATCACGTGAAAACAAGCCTCCGCCGGCGAGATAGAAAACCTTGTCGGAAGTTTCAACCACACGGGTAGCGGGAATGGTAAATGAAGGATAAAGACTCCAACTACCCACCGGAATTGCGGAATATGCGCCAAATGCTGCGGCAACCGCCACAACAAGAGTTATGAATCGGTTAGTCATCAAGAAGTTTTGTAGTTAGTTGTTTTTAAGATAATCAATCAGCTTTGCAGTAGCCCTTCCTCGATGACTTATCGCATTTTTAGCATCAGCATCCATTTCTGCAAAGGTGACAGTGCTTTCAGCAGGTTTGAATACGGGATCATAACCAAAACCTGCACATCCGGCAGGTTCAAGGGTTATTTCACCTTCAACCACACCCTCAAATAAGTGCAGTCCATCACCTTGAATCAGGGCTATTACAGTGCGGAAACGGGCAGCTCTATCCGCTTTTCCACGCATATTTTCCAAAAGGAGTGCCATATTGGCAAGTGAGTCATGACCCGGACCTGCATATCTTGCCGAATATACTCCCGGAGCACCTCCGAGAGCGTCAACCATCAGTCCGGTATCATCGGCAAAACAATCATAACCATATTTTTCTTTTACAAACCGCGCTTTCAACTCAGCATTACCTTCCAGAGTATCAGCGGTTTCGGGAATATCCTCATGACATCCTATATCGTTCAGTGAGAGAATGCTCCAGGAATCTCCGGCTATCTGCCGGAGTTCCTGAAGTTTATGAGGATTATTCGTAGCAAATACTATTTCTCGTTTCATACATTATATTAACGTAAAACGAGCTTTTCTATTTTATAACTACATTTACAATTTTACGCGGCACAACGATTATCTTTACAATATTCTTGCCGTCTATCCATTTTGCAGCCGCTTCATTTGCCAGCGCAATCTTCTGTACATCATCAGAGGACATATCTGCCGGTACCTCAATATTATACCTTGCTTTACCATTAAACGAAACGGCATACGTCACGTTATCTTCCTTGAGGTATTCTTCGTTATGCACAGGCCACACGGCATCACATACAGTGGTATCGTTACCGAGAATATGCCAGAGTTCCTCACACACATGCGGCGCGAAAGGTGCCAGAAGAACTACCAGCTGCGAAAGAACCTCGCGGTTGTGACATTTAAGCTGGGTGAGCTCGTTTACACATATCATGAAGGCACTTATAGATGTGTTGAACGAGAAATTCTCAATATCTGCGGTTACTTTCTTTATAAGCTTATGGATAGACTTTAATTCTTCTTTTGTAGGCTCTCCATCGGTAACAAGCAGTGTATCACCCTTATAGAAAAGGTTCCATAGCTTACGCAAGAATCTGTTTACACCATCAATACCGTTGGTATCCCATGGCTTGCTCTGTTCAAGCGGTCCGAGGAACATCTCATACAATCTCAGTGTGTCTGCACCATAACGCTCAACAATATCATCCGGGTTGACTACATTGAACATTGATTTGGACATTTTTTCAACTGCCCAGCCACACATATATTTTCCATTTTCAAAAATGAATTCAGCATCCTTGAATTCAGGACGCCATGCTCTGAAAGCCTCGGTATCGAGAATATCGTTGCTCACAATATTCACATCCACGTGGATAGGAGTAACATCATAATTATCCTTAAGACCATAGCTTACAAAAGTATTGGTATCCTTAATACGATAAACAAAGTTACTTCTACCCTGAACCATACCCTGATTTATAAGTTTGCTGAAAGGCTCATCCTTACAAACTTTTCCGAGGTCATATAGGAATTTGTTCCAGAAACGGCTATATATAAGGTGACCGGTAGCATGCTCGGTACCACCTATATAAAGATCTACATTTTTCCAGTAGTCATTAGCTTTTTTGCTAACAAGCTCCTTGTCGTTTTTGGGATCCATATACCTCAGATAGTAGGCTGATGATCCTGCAAATCCTGGCATTGTGCAAAGCTCTATGGGATAACCTTCAGGAGTCTTCCAGTTTTTAGCACGTCCCAGCGGAGGTTCGCCTGTTTCAGTAGGCAGAAATTTATCAACTTCAGGTAACTGCAACGGCAATTGGCTCTCATCCATCATCATGGGTATTCCATCTTTGTAATATACGGGGAACGGTTCACCCCAGTAGCGCTGACGGCTGAAAATAGCATCTCTAAGACGATAGTTGACCTTTACTTTGCCTATACCTTTCTCGCTTATAAATTTCTTTGTAGCGGCAATAGCATCTTTTACATCCAAACCATTTAGATCAAGTTCGGGACCCTTTGAATTCATCATTTTTCCACTCTTGGCATCAAAGCTCTCCTCGCTTACATCAGCACCTTCTATAAGTGGAATAATAGGAAGATCAAATCTGCGTGCAAACGAATAGTCACGACTATCATGAGCAGGAACTGCCATAATAGCTCCTGTTCCGTATCCGGCAAGCACATAATCGCTCACCCACACCGGTATTTTTTCGCCTGTAAGCGGATTTATTGCATAAGATCCTGTAAATACTCCTGTCACCTTTTTATCAATCATTCTCTCACGCTCGGTTTTGTGCTTTATTGCAGCAATATATGCCTCAACCTCAGCCTTATGATCAGGAGTAGTAACCATATCAACATATGCACTCTCGGGAGCGAGAACCATGAATGTAACACCGAAAACAGTATCTGCTCTGGTAGTGAATATTTCAAGTTCAACATCGCTGTCGGCAATCTTGAATTTCATTTCCGCACCTTCGGAGCGACCTATCCAGTTACGTTGAGTTTCCTTAAGCGAGTCAGTCCAATCCACCTTTTCCAAACCATCAAGGAGACGCTGGGCGTAAGCCGAAACTCTTAGACACCACTGGTACATAAGTTTCTGTTCCACAGGATATCCTCCACGAATTGACACACCTTCACTCACCTCATCGTTTGCAAGCACGGTGCCGAGTTTAGGACACCAGTTCACCATAGTATTTCCAAGATATGCTATGCGGTAGTTCATGAGAGTGTCGCTCTTGGCTTTATCATCCATAGCTTTCCACTCATCTGCTGTGAATTCAAGATCTTTAGAACAAGCTGCATGAATATCCTTGCTACCGTATTTTTCAAAATGATATATGAGTTCTGAAACAGGTCTGGCTGACTGAACCTTGGTGTCATAATAGGAATTGAACATCTGAATGAATGCCCACTGTGTCCATTTATAATAGTCGGGATTGCAGGTACGCACCTCTCTATCCCAGTCATAGCAGAATCCTATTTTGTCAAGCTGGCTACGATAGCGGTCAATATTCACCTTAGTTGTTATTTCAGGATGCTGTCCTGTCTGAATGGCATATTGCTCTGCCGGAAGACCATAAGCATCATATCCCATAGGATGAAGTACATTAAATCCCTGAAGTCTCTTGAATCGTGAATATATATCGGAGGCAATATATCCTAACGGATGACCTACATGAAGCCCGGCTCCGGAAGGATAAGGAAACATATCCAGAACATAGAATTTAGGTCTGGATTCATCTATTTCTGTTTTATAAGTAGCATTGTCTTTCCAATACTGCTGCCACTTGCTTTCGATATTCTTATGATTGTATTCCATATATATAAATGTGTAATATTATCTTTTATTTGACCGGAGATAGTTCCAGCATTTTTTCAATAGGTCGTCGGGCCTTAACTGCTATTTCTTCATCTACTTCCACAGCAGGAGTCATATCACATAGACAGTCGCGCAATTTTTCAAGAGTGTTGAGTTTCATAAACGAACACTCATTGCAGCTGCAAGTGGAATCTGCCGGAGGTGCCGGTATGAAGATTTTGTCAGGACACTCCTTGCGCATCTGATGAATAATTCCACTCTCTGTCGCTACTATAAATTCCTTTGCTTTGCTCTTACGAGTATAGTCAAGCAACACTGCGGTAGAACCTGTTTTATCGGCAAGCATCCTAACAGGTGCTGTACATTCTGGATGCACCAGAATTTCTGCCTGAGGATGCCGCTTCTTTAAGTCCAGTATTTTCTCTATCGAAAATTTTTCATGAACATGACAGGCACCATCCCATAATATCATCTTGCGCCCGGTAAGGCTGTTTATGTAGTTACCAAGATTTCGGTCCGGACCAAATATTATTTTAGCGTCCTTATCAAATGTTTCCACTATTTGAAGAGCATTACCGGAAGTGACTACAACATCTGTAAGCGCCTTTACTCCGGCTGAAGTATTTACATAGCTTATTACTGTGTGATCAGGATGACTTTCTACAAATTTTTTAAACTCATCGGCAGGACAACTGTCGGCAAGTGAACATCCAGCCTCGCTGTCCGGTTCCAATACTATTTTTTCAGGACAAAGAATCTTTGCTGTCTCACCCATGAAATGAACTCCACACATCACAATCACTTCATTCGGAAGAGTTGCAGCGATGCGTGCCAATGCAAGAGAATCACCTATATAATCGGCTATGTCCTGAATTTCGGGAGTCTGATAATAGTGTGCCATAATGGCGGCACCTCTTTTCTCCTTCAGGGCGATAATATCTTTCTTTAGAGAATCTATGCATGGAGTTTCAACAGCCATATTATATTATTTATGAATTTAAATCTAAAAAAATTTATTTCTATGATGAATAATAATGGATGTAAGTATCAA